>JAWVYG010000289.1:0-4808 GCA_033722815.1 Halioglobus sp. | reverse complement strand
GGTCGCCGCCCGCGACTCGGTCAGGGTCAGTCCCGCCGCCGCCAGGTGTGCCTCGCGCCTGCGCAGTTTGTCGAAGATACTGTGCAGGCTGAAGGCGGGTTTCATCGACAGCTCGACACCCAGGTCCTGCGCCAGCAGGCCTGCGAGTGCATACTCGAAGCCTGAGGGGCCGGTCTTCTCCAGGTAGTAGGTGGTCGGCCCGTTGCGGCTGACGACCACCAGTTCCCCCCTCGCCTGGATGCGGTCCAGAGAGTCCTGCCGCGCACAGCCCGTCAACGCGCAGGTAACAAGGAGGGCCAGAACAGGATAACGCCAGAGCATGTGCCAAGTTTAGCCGGGCCGGGGCGTCGATGCACAGTCGCCCGCAGGGCATTGGCCGTGCATTTTCAGCTAACGGGGCGACAGTAAATGCAGTACAATGGCGCGCTTCTCGGTTTCTCCTCCTGGAGTCTTGCACAGCATGTTGACCCTGCGTGGTAGCCCCGCTTTGTCCGCGTTTCGCGTGGCCAAGCTGGCGCAGAAGTTGTCTGCCATTCACCCCGACCTTCTACTGCTGCACACCGAGTACCTGCATTTCGCCGCGCTGCACCAGCCACTGGAGGAAGACCAGCGGCGGGTGCTCGAGCGCCTGCTCAGCTACGGCCCCGCGTCAGCGGCAGCTGGCGACTCGAATCCCGATGGTGAGCTGTTTTTGGTGGTGCCGCGCCCCGGTACCATCTCGCCGTGGTCGAGCAAGGCCACCGATATCGCCCACAACTGCGGCCTGCGCAACGTGGAGCGGCTGGAGCGGGGCGTCGCCTGGTACTTCGGGCTGCCGCAGGGGCTCGACGAGGCGGCACGGGAGGCGCTGCAGGGCCTGATCCATGACCGCATGACGGAAGCGGTACTGACGGCCCCCGAACAGGCGCAGGCGTTGTTCGCGCATGCGCAGGCGCGACCAATGGCCACCATCGACGTGCTCGGCGGCGGCCGCGAGGCGCTCGTGCAGGCTGACTCGGAACTGGGCCTCGCGCTGGCGCAGGACGAGATCGACTACCTTGTGGAGAGTTTCACCGAGTTGGGCCGCAATCCCAGCGACGTCGAGCTGATGATGTTCGCCCAGGCGAACTCCGAGCACTGTCGCCACAAGATATTCAATGCCGATTGGGTCATTGACGGCGAAAGCCAGCCGCATTCCCTGTTCGGCATGATCCGCAACACGCATGAGCGCGGTGGCGACGACGTTCTGTCAGCCTACTCCGACAACGCCGCCGTGGTCCGCGGCCCTAAGGCCGGGCGCTTCTTCCCGGATCCAGGCAGTGGCGAATACGGTTTCAGTCACGAGGATATCCACCTGTTGATGAAGGTGGAGACGCACAATCACCCGACTGCCATCGCACCCTTCCCGGGAGCCGGCACCGGCTCGGGGGGTGAGATTCGCGACGAGGGCGCTGTCGGTCGCGGTTCCAAGCCCAAGGTCGGTCTCACCGGCTTCTCGGTATCCAACCTGCACATCCCCGGCTACCCGCAGCCGTGGGAGACGGATTACGGCAGGCCTGGACGCATCGTGTCGGCGCTGGACATCATGATCGAGGGTCCGATCGGCGGCGCGGCGTTCAACAACGAATACGGTCGTCCCAATCTCTGCGGCTATTTTCGCAGCTTCGAACAGTTGGCGCCGGCTGCCGATTCACAGGAGATGCGCGGCTACCACAAGCCCATCATGATCGCCGGCGGCTACGGCAACATCCGCGAGGGGCATGTCCAGAAGGGTGATTACCGTCCCGGCGCGCAGCTCATCGTGCTGGGCGGTCCCGCGATGCTGATCGGGCTGGGCGGTGGTGCGGCGTCGTCCATGTCCAGCGGGGAAAGCGCGGAGGACCTGGACTTCGCGTCGGTGCAACGCCAGAACCCGGAGATGGAGCGGCGCTGCCAGGAGGTGATCGATCGCTGCTGGCAGCTGGGCGAGGACAACCCGATCGCCTTCATTCACGACGTCGGCGCCGGTGGGCTCTCCAATGCCCTGCCGGAGCTGGTCAAGGATGGCGGTCGCGGCGGCCGCTTCGAACTGCGCGAGGTGCCCAGCGACGAGCCGGGCATGTCGCCGCTGGAAATCTGGTGCAACGAGTCCCAGGAGCGCTACGTGATGGCGGTTGAGCCGGAGCACATGGCGCGCTTCACCGCTATCTGTGAACGCGAGCGCTGTCCCTTCGCCGTCGTCGGCGAGGCCACGGCGGAGCAGCACCTGGTGCTCGGTGATCGCGACTTCGGCAATACGCCGGTCGACCTGCCGATGTCGGTGTTGTTCGGCAAGCCCCCGCGCATGCGCCGCGAGTTCGCGCGCACGGACATCGCACACCCGCAGCTGCAGCTGGACGACGACGTGGCGGCCGCGCTGGACAGGGTCCTGCAGGTGCCCTCTGTCGCCGCGAAGGGTTTCCTGATTACCATCGGCGACCGCACCGTCACGGGGATGGTCGCCCGCGACCAGATGGTGGGGCCCTGGCAGGTGCCGGTGGCAGACTGCGCCGTTACTACCGTGTCCTACGACAGCTTCGCCGGCGAGTCCATGGCCATGGGAGAGCGCACGCCCCTGGCGCTGGTCGACGGCCCGGCCTCGGGCCGCATGGCCGTGGCCGAAGCCATCACCAACATCGCCGCTTCCGCCATTGCCGACCTGCGCGATATCAAGCTGTCGGCCAACTGGATGTGTGCCGCGGGTCATGGCAATGAGGACCAGGCCCTGTTCGACACCGTGCACGCGGTGGGCATGGAGTTCTGTCCCGCGCTGGGTATTACCATCCCCGTCGGCAAGGACTCCATGTCCATGCGCACCACCTGGCGCGACGGCGACGTCGACAAGTCGGTGACCGCGCCGATGTCGCTCATCGTATCCGCCTTCAGCCCTGTGACTGATGTGCGCCTGTCGGTAACGCCGCAGCTCGACCCGCAGGCGGACGCGGTGCTGGTATTGATCGACCTGGGCCGCGGTGAGAACCGCCTGGGCGGCTCGGCCCTGGCACAGTCCAGCGGGCAACTGGGCGCGGCGGTGCCCGATGTCGACGCGGGCGACCTCAGGGCATTCTTTGTCGCGGTGCAGGAGCTGCTGCAGCAGCGACGCGTAATTGCCTACCACGACCGCTCCGACGGCGGCCTGGCCGCGACCCTGCTAGAAATGGCCTTCGCCGGCCGCTGCGGCCTCGATGTCGACCTCGGCGCGCTGCCGGGTGAGGTGCTGGGCAGGCTGTTCAGCGAAGAGGCCGGCGCGGTATTGCAGGTTGCCCGCGGCGACCTTGCCGCTTTGCGCGCGCGCTGCGCGGAGCTCGGCATCGGCGACTTTGTGTATGAGATCGGCACTGCGGTGGCGGGCGAGCGCATCGTATTCCGCGATGGTGACCGACAGGTCCTGGCAGACAGCCGGGCGCGCCTGGCGCAGCTGTGGTCGCGTACCAGCTATGAAATCCAGGCGCTGCGCGACAACCCCGACTGTGCCCGGGAGGAATTCGAACGCTGTCTCGACGACGACCCTGGCCTGTCCGCACGGCTTGCTTTCGACCCGGGCGAGGACATCTGCGCGCCCTACGTTGCACGCGGCGCGCGGCCGGCGGTGGCGGTGCTGCGCGAGCAGGGCGTCAACGGCCACGTGGAGATGGCGGCGGCCTTCCACCGGGCCGGTTTCAGCCCGGTAGACGTGCACATGAGTGACATCCTTGCCGGACGGGTCAAGCTCGAGTCGTTCCGCGGGCTGGTCGCCTGCGGCGGGTTCTCCTACGGCGACGTGCTCGGCGCCGGCGAGGGCTGGGCCAAGTCGATCCTGTTCAATGCCGCGGTCCGCGACAGCTTCGCCGAGTTCTTCGGCCGCCCGGATACGTTCTCGCTGGGCGTGTGCAACGGCTGCCAGATGATCTCGGCGCTGAAGGAACTGATTCCGGGAGCGCAGCACTGGCCGCGCTTCGTGCGCAATCGCTCGGAGCAGTTCGAGGCCCGGCTCGCGCTGGTGCGCATCGAGTCAACCGCCTCGGTGCTGCTGGCCGATATGGCCGGCTCCCACCTGCCGATCGCGGTGGCGCACGGCGAGGGTCGCGCGGAGTTCGCAGGTGAGGACCTGGCCGCGGCCGAGGAGGGCGGGTCCATCGCACTGCGCTATATCGAGAACGATCTTTCCGTGGCCGAGCGTTACCCGGCCAATCCCAACGGTTCGCCCGCGGGGGTCGCCGGGCTGACCAGCTTGGACGGGCGGGCGACCATCATGATGCCGCATCCCGAGCGGGTTTACCGCACCGTGCAGCACTCGTGGGAACCGCCGGGCTGGGGTGAGGACGGCGGCTGGCTGCGCCTGTTTCGCAATGCGCGCCGCTGGCTGGACTGAGCCGGCGGGCTTGTGGCAGGGGGTTGTTAATTTATAATGGCGCACTTTTCATCCCGGGCCGAGGGGCCCGCCGTCCACCCAGAGCGATTCTATGCTGAATAAGTACCCCGTGTGGAAATACCTGCTGGTGTTGTCAGTACTCCTGCTGGGCGCCTTCTACGCCGCGCCCAACCTGTACTCGCCGGACCCCGCCCTGCAGATTACGGGGGACAGCAGCGCCCAGGTGATCGACCAGGGCATCCTGGACCGCGCCCTGGGCGCCCTGGACGGAGCAGGGATCGAACACTTCGGCGAAACCATCGACGAGAAGGGCCGCAATGCGCTGGTTCGACTGCGGGACGCAGACGCGCAGCTGGTGGCGCAGTCCACCGTGGCGCGTGCGCTGGGTGACGGCTTTATCGTCGCATTGAACCTGGCGCCTACCACGCCCGACTGGCTCAGCGATTACGGTGCGCAACCG
>JAWVYG010000288.1:0-4823 GCA_033722815.1 Halioglobus sp. | reverse complement strand
GGTCCTGCTGACGGTGGAAAATGCCACCGACTCGGAGATCTACAACACCTACGGCTGCAGTGCACCCAACGACGGCGAGTTCGGCACCGAGAGCTTCGTCGTGCGCTGCAGCGGTACGCTGATGGATCCGCGCCTGGTCGCGGCGGAAGTCAGCTACCGCTTCTAGCACACAAGCGCGCTACGGGGGCCAGCGCCGTCCAGGGGTTATCCGGGGCGGCATAGGCGGCCGGGTGTATCCCTGTACATGGCCGCGACGCGGCTACCGGCCTGCTTGTCTCCGCAGCGCGCCACTGAAGATCGGCTTCACGTAGAGCTTTAGCGCATTGGAGCGATCGATACCGTGAATCCAGCGCGGCAGTTCGTGCGCGGCGATGATGGCGTCCGTGAACATCTGCGAGGCCAGCAGCGGGTCGACGGCGCGCAGGCTGCCCTCGGCTATCCCGTCTATCACGATATCGGCAATCCTGTCGGCGAGGCGCTGGTAGCCGTCCAGGACGTCCCTGCGCAGCTCCGGTGACAACGTGCGCATGGCGCCGGGGGTGAGCAGCGGGCCGGCGTCGTCGAGCTGGTAGTGCGTGAGGTTGCTGAGCAGCTGCAGCAGGCGGTCGCAGCAGTTGTCGATAGCGGCGGTCGCATCGAGCGCCTGCTCCACGACGTCGAAGCTGCGCTGGAAGCAGGCGATACCCAGCTCGTCCTTGGAGTCGTAGTGGTGGTAGAAGGAACCCTTGGTGAGGTTGAGGCGCTCGGCGATGCGATCGACGGAAGCGCCGCTGTAGCCGCTGCTGTTGATGGTCTCTATCGCCGCCTTCAGGAACACGCCGCGGGCGTCCTGCGGCGCTGCGAAGCGCGGTGTCTCGGGCTCGATCCAGGCAAAGTCCCCGGGCGCGATTCCGTCGGCGAACAGCCTGTACATGTGCCCGGATAACCGCTGGTAGTCCGCCGTGCGGTAGCGCCCCACCCAGGCCGGCACCCACAACAACTGGGTCAGGAGCAGGTGTGTCCTGGCCGTGGCCTGGCCGCGCGTCAACTCACGGCCCGCACTGTCGTTGACCACCTTGCGGATGGTCCGGAACATGTCGGCGTAGGCGGCGAAGACCTGCTCCGCAAGCTCGCCCTGCAGGCTGAGCACCTCGTCAAAGAGCATGAATGGCGCCCGCTCGCCGTTGCGAATCGCGGCCAGCGTCTCGAAGTACCGGTCAAACAGCAGCCTCACGCTGTCGCTGCCGCCGCTGGCATCGGCGACGGCCTCTTCCGCGAGGGCGACAAACTCTTCCAGCGTGCGCAGGTAGCAGGCGGCCGCGAGGTCTTCCTTGCGCTTGAAGTAATAGGTGACGCTGGTGGTCTTCAGGCCCACTTCCGCACCGACGTCGGACAGGCGCGTGTTGCCGAGGCCGCGTTCGGTAAACACGGGTATCGCCGCATCGAGAATAGCCGTGCGCTTGCGGTTGTACTTTTCAGTCGCTGTGGTGGACTGCCCCAATGCTACATGTCCTCGTGGTAATCGGGTTACCCGGCTTAGTGGGGTGCGCCGTATAAGCCCTGCGTCGCCGGGATCACCACAGACCGTGTTTCTGTACCTCGGCCCTGCCCACCACCATGTGGTGCACCTCGTCGGGGCCGTCGGCGAAACGCAGGTGCCGCTGATCGGCATACATGGACGCCAGCGGCGTCCACTGCGACATACCCGTGGCGCCGTGCATCTGGATGGCCCAGTCGATGATCTGGCAGACCTTCTCCGGCACCATGGCCTTGACGGCACTCACGTAGACGCGCGCCTCCTTGTTCCCCAGCACGTCCATGGCCTTCGCCGCCTGCAGCACCATCAGCCGGCAGGCGTCGATCTCGATGCGCGCCCGCGACACCAGTTCCAGGTTCTTGCCCAGCTTGACGATGGGCTTGCCGAACGCCTCGCGCGTGGCGGCGCGCTTCACCATCAGCTCCAGCGCCTTCTCCGCCTTGCCGATCGAGCGCATGCAGTGGTGGATCCTGCCCGGCCCCAGGCGCAGCTGCGAGATCTCGAAGCCCCTGCCCTCGCCCCACAGTACGTTGTCTTTCGGCACCCGCACGTTGTCGAACTTCAGGTGCATATGGCCGTGGGGCGCGTGGTCCTCGCCGAACACCTCCATCGCGCCGAGAATGCTCAGGCCCGGCGCGTCCATCGGCACCAGGATCTGCGACTGCTGCCGGAAGGGTTCCGCCTCCGGGCTGGTCTTGACCATGGTGATCAGCACCTTGCAGCGCGGGTCGCCGGCGCCCGAGATGTAGTACTTCTCGCCGTTGATCACCCACTCGTCACCGTCCAGTACGGCGGTGGTGCTGATGTTCTTGGCATCCGACGACGCCACGTTGGGTTCGGTCATGGCATAGGCGGAGCGGATCTCGCCGTTGAGCAACGGCTCGAGCCACTGCTTCTTCTGCGCCTCGGTGCCGACGCGCTCCAGCACCTCCATGTTGCCGGTATCCGGCGCCGAGCAGTTCATGGACTGGGATGCCAGCGGGCTCTTGCCCAGCTCCGCGGCGATGTAGGCGTAGTCGAGGTTGGACAGGCCCTGGCCCGACTCGTCGTCGGGCAGGAAGAAGTTCCACAGGCCGGCCTCGCGCGCGCTGCGCTTGGTCTGCTCGATGATCTCCAGCTGCCGCGGATGGAAACTCCAGCGGTCGCTCTTGCCCTTGTCCAGCGCAAAGTACTCTTCCGTCACCGGATCGACGTTGTCCCGGATGTGTTCCCGCACCCGGTGAAACAGCGGGTGCGCCTCGGCCGACATCGCCAGGTTGAACAGGTCCTGGCCTGGATCATCACTCATGCTTGCCTACCCTCCATTGGTTTCCATTAGCGACCTGCCGCGCCACCGTCAGGAGCACGCGACCGCCCCGCCGTCACAGGTGATCACCTCCCCCACCGTGTAGGCGCCGGCGCGCGAGCTCAGGAATATCGCCAGGCCGGCGATATCCTCGGGGGTGCCGACGCGACCGCGCGGGTTGTGCTGCGCCACCGCGCTCCAGTCGATATCCGTATCGCCCCCGCCCCCGACGCCCGTACTGAGCATCCAGGTGGGGAACGGACCCGGGGCGATGGCGTTACACAGGATATTGCGCGGCGTCAGGTGTACCGCCAGGTTGCGGGTCAGGTGGTGCACCGCCGCCTTGGAAGGCCCGTAGGAGAACGTGGAGAAAGCCGGCGACTTGATACCGTCCACCGAGCCGATATTGATCACGCGCGACGGGTCCTCGGCGGTGGCGCGCGCCTCCAGCAGCGGCAGCATCTTCTGCGTGAGGAAGAACACGCCCTTCACGTTGACGTCCATCACCTTGTCCCAGCCGTTCTCGGGGAACTCGTCCAGCGGCGCGCCCCAGGACGCGCCCGCGTTGTTGACCAGCACGTCGCAATGGTCCTCGTACTCGCGGAACCTGGCCACGGCACTTTCGATACCCTCGAGCACGCCAAGGTCAGCCGGGATGGAAACGCACTTGCCGCCATACTCGTCGGCCAGCCGCTGCGCGGTGGCGTCGCAGACATCGGCCTTGCGCGAGCTGATGTACACGGTGGCGCCATTGGCGAGAAAGCCCGCCGCGATCATCTCCCCTATGCCCCGGGATCCCCCGGAAACGAAGACGACCTTGCCGTCGACGGAAAACAGGTTGTTCATGTCATAAACCTCTTGCTTGCTATGGTCAGTAACGGGGAGAAGGCGGTCAGGCCACCGTCACCCCGGATTGTTCATCGGCCGCCAGGTGACTGCGGATTTCCGCGTGCCGCTCTTTGCTCAACCGGTACCGGGTGTAAACGCCGATCGCCACCAGGTTGAACAGCACCAGCCCAGGCCCGTAGAGCCAGCCCAGGCGCATCGCCATCGAACTCGTCACCTGTGCCGCCTCCGTCACGCCCTCGAAGCCGGCGTAATCGATGCACAGCCCGGCAATGAACGAGCCCAGGCCGAAACTCACTTTCTGCGTCAGCATCATGGCGGAATTGAGCATACCCTCCTGGCGCATGCCGCTGGCGACCTGGATCTCGTCGGCGACGTCGGGCAGCATGGCGCCGTAGACGTTGATACCGGCGATATAGAGCGCCTGGTGCAGCACCACGAAGAAGCACACGAAAGCCACCAGGGCCGCGCTGCCCTTGTCCGGCGCGAAGCCGTACAGGAAGGCCATGATCGCCATGGGTGCCACCAGCACCTCCAGCCACATGAGGCGCAGCAGGCAACTCTTCTTGCCGAGGCGGCGCACGCCGACCGTGGCCAGCCAGAACGCCGGGAACAGCGCGAAAAACACCACGAGCATGAAGATGCCCATCTGTTCGCTGCTGAAGCCATAGATGAAATTGTTGATGTGCAGCAGCATGGTATTGCCAACGCCTACCCGCGTCGTGGTCAGCAGGCTGGCGATGAACAGGATGAACACGGAGTGGTGTTTCAGGATGGCGACGATGTCGACGAAGGCGCGCCACCACTCGCGGCCCTGCTGTTCGGAAGAGGTCTTCTCCAGGTAGGGTATGCGCTCACGGGTACCCAGGAACGCCACCACCATACCGAACAGCGCCAGCGCGGCGGCGAAGTAGCCGACGTTGCGATAGCCGTCCGCGACGTTGCCGGCGCTGGTCGCCGCCGGGATGATCAGGAACCAGGCCACGACCTGGATGGTCAGGCCGCCGATATACCCCAGGGTATTGCGGTAGGTGGCCACCGTGGTGCGTTCGCCGTAATCCGCGGTCAGTTCCGCGCCCAGCGCCATGTGCGGCACGGTGAACAGCGTCAATAGCGAACGCACGGTAATCGCGAAGACGAGGTACCAGGCGAACAGCTGACCCTCGGACAGCTCGC
>JAWVYG010000287.1:0-4834 GCA_033722815.1 Halioglobus sp. | reverse complement strand
GCCGAAGCTCGGCTTCGCCTCCAGGCGCAGCGGCTCATGCCCGCGCGCGGCCGCCAGTTCCAACCCCATATCCACAGCGCTGTCGCGCTGCCACAGCCCAAGGCCCATATAGGCGAGCGCCCACACCAGTGCAACGCGCACATAGCGGACCTGCTTGCGCCGCGCACTGAGCACCACGCCGGCCAGCAACGGGAGCGTGAACAGCGGGTCGATGATGGAAATCGTGTTCCAGGCGATGCGTACGTCACTGAACGGCCAGAACAGCATCGTGCCGTAGGTGGTGCAGGAGTCCAGCAGCGCATGGGTGGCATAGCCGAGGGTGCAGAACAACCAGCTCTGCTGGAAACGCAGGCCGCGGCGACGGCCGATGAGCGCGTGCAGCACCAGCGCGCAGATAAGGCCGCCCACCGGAATGAACACCAGTGAGTGCGTGAACTGCCGGTGATACTCCAGGAACAGCAGCGGGTCGGTGCTGGAGCGGATCAGGACATCGAGATCCGCCGCCATGCCGGCCAGGAAGCCCAGCACGCCGGCGTGGGCCGCGTTGCGCCCCGCACCGCTGGCCTGCGGCAGCGACGCGCCGAGGGCGCCCTGGGTCAGCGGATCCATCAGCCGTCCCTGCGCAGCGTGTTTTCGTCGGTGTGCTGGTAGGCCTTCTTGTCGTAGATATCCAGCAATGTGGTCTCGCTGTACTGCATGCTGTCGCCGGTGACCACGAGCCTGTGACTGAAACCGGTGGTGCTCGCGTTGGCGGACATGAAGGGCGCCTGTGCGATGCTGCCGTTGCCGTCGTCGGTGGTCACCTCCAGCGCGACCTCGTCGCCCTCGCCGGAGACGTTGCCGTGGGCGACCACACCGACACCGCGCGGTATGACAAAGCTTTCCAGGACGCTGTTGTCCGCGGCGTCCCACAGCCAGTAGCCGACCTGGTCGTGGAACACCTCGTCGTTGGTCTTGCGCTGCACGACCTGGTGATAACGCACCACGGCCAGGGTCTGCTGTTCGGCGTTGGTCACGTCGCCGGCCGCCTCGAAAACAATGGTTTCGTAATAGGCGTTGTGTTCGTCACCATCGGGTTCGGGAGCCACGTCCATGCCCTTGTCACCGCGCCAGGTGCCGATGAGGACCGCCAGCGGGCCGTAATCGACGCCCTCGATAGTTGTCTGTTCACCCATTACAATGGCTTCCGCAGAAAAATCGCTGCAAATGTACAGAAAACCGGCCGGCGTGGCCAGCGGGCGCACGGTGGGTATTTCTTTACAGTTCTTTGCCTGTATATAACGAACCGCTGCAACCCGTACCTGTCAAAACAGGCGCGGGGACCCGTCCGCGGACGGACATGACAACGACCAAAAGGAGCAAGACATGCGTTACGCGATCTTCACGGCGCTGGCAGCCGGCCTGGCACTGGGCGGCTGCACCACCAATCCCTACACCGGCGAGCAGCAGGCCAGCAAGGCCGCCACCTACGGCGCCGGAGCCGCGGCCGTGTGCGGCATCATCGGCGCCATGGACTCGAAGGACAAGGCGGCCAAGGCCGCGCTGGGCTGCGGCATCGTCGGCGCCGGCGTCGGCGCCTACATGGACGTGCAGGAACAGAAACTGCGCCAGCAGCTGGAGGGGACCGGCGTGCGCGTGTTGCGCGAGGGCGACAACATACGGCTCATCATGCCCGGCAACATCACCTTCGAAACCGATGCCTACCAGGTGCGCTCGAACTTCTACGCGACGCTCAATTCGGTATCGCTGGTACTGGCGAAGTACGTCGATACGACCCTCCGTGTGAGCGGCCATACCGACAACACCGGGAGCCGCGAGTACAATACCACGCTGTCCCGGCAGCGCGCCCGCAGCGTCGCCGATTACCTGGCATCGCAGGGCGTGGCCCGGGAGCGGCTGTACACCGAGGGACTGGCGTTCGACCAGCCTATCGCGGACAACGGCACCCGTGCCGGCCGCGCACTCAACCGCAGGGTAGAGCTGTACATCCTGCCCAGGGGTGCCTAGACCGGCGTCGCTGCCCGGACGGGCTCAGGACAGGCTCGCCGTGCCCCAGTAATTGAATCCCGCAATCCGCGGGGTACTGGGCAGGTACATCGTCTGCAGGTCGTGAACCGCGAAACCACCGGCCTGCAGCAGCGCCGGGATGTCGCGGTTGAGGTTGCAGCCGCCGGCAATGCGCCGCCACAGCGGATTGATGCGCTGCTGCCAGCGGGCGACTCCCGCATCCGGCGCCTCTCCGTGTTCACAGAACACCAGCTTCCCGCCCGGGCGCAGTACCCTCGCCATGCCCTGCAGCGCGCTGATCGGGTCGGGAATCGTGCACAGGGCAAAGGTGACCAGCACGGTATCGACGCTGTCCGCCTCCAGCGGGATCTGCTCACCGGGCAGGCCGATAAACTCGACGTCGAAATCCAGGTGCGCGGCGCGATCCCCGGCCAGCTCCCAGGACTTCTCCGACGGGTCCAGTCCGATCAGGCGCTCTACCCGCCCCGCATCGTAGTACGGCAGGTTGAGGCCGGTGCCGATACCGATCTCCAGTACGGTGCCACTGGCAAGCGGCACCACCTTTTCACGCTGCTTCATGATCGGCCGCGCACCGCAGGCGCAGTTGATGAAGCGCGGCATGATCACGTCCTCATAAAATGACATCGACGACCTCCGGCGCCCGGTGAGGCGCGTCCATTACCGCGGCCTGTTCAGCCGACCTCGTCCACACGCTCAACGATCGTGCCGTTGGCAGTACCGCCGCCCTCGCAGATGGCGAGCAGGCCGTAGCGGCCGCCGGTGCGGTGCAGTTCGTGCACCAGCGTGGTCATCAGCTTGGCTCCCGTTCCGCCCAGCGGGTGGCCCAGCGCCTGGGCGCCACCATTGACGTTCAGCCTGGACCTGTCGGCGTCCAGCGCCTTGGCCCACGCCAGCGGCACCGAACCGAAGGCCTCGTTGACCTCGAACAGGTCGATGTCGTCCATGGTCAGGCCGGCAGTTTCCAGCACCTTGCGCGTCGCCGGGATCGGGCCCTCCAGCATGATCACCGGGTCGGAGCCGATGACGCTCAGGGCCACGATGCGCGCCAGCGGCTTCAGGCCGAGGCGCTTGCAGGCGTCCCCGTTGGCGATCATGACCGCTGAGGCGCCGTCACAGATCTGCGAGGCATTGGCGGCGGTCAGCAGACCGCCCTCCTGCATCGGTTCCAGGCCGGCGATGGCGCCGAGGGTGGCGTCCATGCGGATACCCTCGTCCTGGGTATGCATCTCGCGCGTGCCGTCCTCGAGTTCGATCTCGATGGGCACGATCTCGCTATCGAACCGGCCCTCCTCCACCGCACGCTTCGCCTTCTGGTGGCTCTCCAGCGCGAACTCGTTCAGCTCGTCGCTGGTCAGCTCATACTTCCTGGCCAACAGCTCGGCACCGACGAACTGGTTGAACTGCACGCCGGGGTAGCGCTCGGACAGCCGCTCGCCGTAGGGCAGCCCGTGTTCCGCCTTGTACCCGTCGACGATATTCGCGCCAATGGGCACCTGGCTCATGCTCTCGACACCGCCGGCGATCACCACGTCCTGCGTACCCGACAGCACAGCCTGCACGGCAAAGTGCATGGCCTGCTGACCCGAGCCGCACTGGCGGTCGACCGTGGTCCCCGGGACCGCTTCGCCCAGCACCGATGACAGGCAGACATTGCGGCCGATATTGCTCGACTGGGCTCCGACCTGGGAGACGCAGCCGAAGATCAGGTCGTCGATGTCATCGACCGCGACCCCCGTCTTCTCGACCAGCGCATCGACCACGTACGCCCCAAGGTCGATGGGATGGATCGCCGACAGGCGCCCCTTCTTGCGTCCGCCGGCGCTGCGCACCGCGCCTACGATATATGCATCCAACATCAGCTTGACTCCTTTGCGTTATGAATTGTTCGGGTTGCCCGCGGCCTGCGCGCGCAACTCACCGGCGTGCAACACGCCGAACAGGAAAACCTGCAGCAGGTGGCCGACCAGGGACCCGCCCGCCCGCCGGCACAGTTTGAAAAATACGATCACCTCTACAGCGTGCACCACCGCGAGCAGGACCAGGATGCGCAGCGACCACACGCCGACGGCACCACCTGACTGGGTCAGCGCCAGCAGCGCGAGAATCACGTACACGACCAGCAGGGTAATTTTCTGTGCAGACATGGCGAACGATCTCTCACCGGTAGGCGTCGGGATCGAGCCGGCGCATTTCGCCCTCGATCCAGCGCTCCACCTCTTCCATCAACTCGTCCGGCTCGCGCCCCTCGGCGGAGACAGGCTCGCCGAAGGAGACGTCGATGGTACCGGGGATAAACCAGAACGACCGCCGCGGCCAGCAGCGGCCCGACGTGACGGCTATCGGGATGACACAGGCGTTGGTAGCCACAGCGAGCCGCGTGGCGCCCGTCTTGTACGCGCCCTTCTGGCCGCGCTCGGTACGCGTGCCCTCGGGAAACATGATGATCCACTTGCCCCGGTCCATGAGCACCCGCCCCTGCTCCGCCACCTTGGCCCACGCCTCTGAGCGGTTGGAGCGGTCGATGTGGATCATCTCGAGGCGACCGATGGACCAGCCGAAGAACGGGATGTTGAGCAATTCGCGCTTGAACACGTAGGCCAGTCGGTGAGGCATCATGCTGGGAAAGAAGAACGTCTCCCAGGTGGACTGGTGCTTCGGGCAGAGGATCACGCGGCGCATATCCTCCCTGGCCGGCAGGTTCTGCTCACCGTGCAGGCGGTAGTTGACGCCGCCGACAAGACGGGCGGCGGCTATCGCGCCCCGCAGCCAGGGCACTGCAAAGCGCCACCACAGGGTCTTCTCGTTG
>JAWVYG010000286.1:0-4842 GCA_033722815.1 Halioglobus sp. | reverse complement strand
GCCTCCAACGTCACGATGAACCCCTGGGTGCACCTGGAGACACGCTCGCAGAACTTCCGGCCCCTGCCCCACGATATGCACATCGTCGCCGAGATGCGGGTAACGGATTTGTTCGAGAAGCGCGGACACGAATTTTTCGACGCCGAGGTGAACCTGTTCGACGAGGCGGACGACGCCTGCCTGACCGCCATCGAGCTGCGCGCCATCTATCGCCTGCGGCCCGCAAACACCGCGCCCTGAGTGTGGCGACGCGCTCACGCGCGCGCCACTGGCCGGGCCTGCCTTGCGACGTTACTCCTCCCCGCCAAAGGCGCCGAGCAGGTGCAGCAGGCTGGCGAACAGGTTGTACAGCGCGACGTACAAGGTAACGGTGGCGAGGATGTAGTTCGTCTCACCGCCGCGCACGATCTCCTGCGTCTGGAACATGATCATGCCCGCCATCAGCAGCACGAACATGCCCGATACCGCCAGAGCCAGTGCCGGCATGGCGAAAAAGTACGCCGCCAGACCCAGGCAGAATGCGGTGATGATGCCGACGACCAGGAACCCGGAAAAGCGCCTCGTGTCGAGCGCCCCCTCACGGGTCGCGTACCAGCTCAGTCCGGCGAAGGACACGCCCGTCGTGCCCAGCGCGGTGGCGACCATGCCGGCGCCACCGGGTACGGCGAGATAGGCCGACAGCAACGGCCCGAGCGTGTAGCCCATGAACCCGGTCAGGGCGAATACCGCCAGCAGGCCGTAGGCGCTGTTCTGCAGGCGGTACACCAGGAACAGCAGCCCGAAATAGCCGCCCAGGGTCAGCAGCAGGCCGGGGTACGGCAGACGCAGGGCGGCGCTGACCGCGGCAATGGCGCCGCTGAAGACCAGCGTCAGTGCAAGCAGTCGATAGGTATTCCCGAGCACACGCAGTGCCGCGGGATCAAGGGCCTGAGGTACCTCCACGCGCTCGTCGCCGGCGGCGCCGATGGCCATGACTTTCACTTCATCTCGTTTCATCGTCTCTCTCCTGTTGCGCGTTATCCCCCTACACGGCGCTATCGTAACAAGGGCAAAGCTCAGGTCTATTCGATCTTTTTTTCCACTGGCTTCGTATAAACCGAATAATGGAATCAACCGGGAAGCTCGCCATGCGCCACCTCAACTACAACCACCTGCAGTACTTCTGGACCGTCGCCAACGAGGGCAGCATCGCGCGGGCCTCCCAGATACTGCACGTCACGCCGCAGACCATATCGGGGCAGCTGAAGTTGCTCGACGAGGCCGTGGGCGAGCCGCTGTTCCAGCGCGCGGGTCGCGGCCTGGCGCTGACGGAGACCGGGCGACTGGTGAAGCAGTACGCCGACGAGATCTTCTCCCTGGGCGCCGAACTGAGCCAGGTGGTGCACGGCGCGCGCGCCAGCTCACAGGTACTGCACGTGGGCATCGTCAACTCGATCGCCAAGCTGATCTCCTACCGCATATTGCAGCCGGGCCTCGAAGCCACCGACCCCGTAAGGCTGGTGTGCACGGAGGGCAACCTGGAGAGCCTGCTGGCCGAGCTGGCGGTGCACCGGCTGGACCTGGTGATTTCGGACAGGCCCGTCCCCGTGGGTATGAACGTGAAGGCATACAATCACCCGCTGGGCAGCAGCGTGATCGCGTTCTTCTGCAAACCCGCGGCGGTGCGCCGCTACGGCAGGCAGTTTCCCGCCGCGCTGGACGGCGCGCCCATGCTGCTGCCGATCAGGACATCGGGCATGCGCCGGGGCCTGGACGACTGGTTCGAGCGCGCCGGCATAAAACCCCATGTCGTGGCGGAGTTCGACGACAGCGCGCTGCTGAAGATGTTCGGCGCCGCCGGCACCGGCGTGTTCCCGGCCCCGCACGCGATTGCGGGCGAAATCGAGCGTATGTACAGCGCGCGCGTGATCGGGCTCGCCGAGGACGTCAGCGAAACGTATTACGTAATATCGCCCGAGCGCAAACTGCGCAGGCCGGCCGTGCTGGAGCTCATCGAGCGCACGCGCGAGCAGCTGTTCCAGGCGGCAGACGCGCAGCCGGACAGTTCGGAAAAACCGAAATTGACGGGCTAGAAAAATCGTCTTGTCCTGATTTTCTCCGCTCCCGATACTGCCTGTGGACCACACGAAGGAGGTTGCAATGGACGTCAACAAGGTTCTTTCCCAACTCGCCGGCAGCGGCGTTATCGGCGGCCTGGCGGGCGGGGCGCTCGGCGGCGCACTGGTCGGCAACAAGAAGGCGCGCAAGACCGCCGGCACACTACTCAAGGCGGGCGGCATCGCCGCCGTCGGCACACTCGCCTGGAAGGCCTACCAGGGTTACCAGCAGGACAAGGGCGCCGCCGACGCGGGGCCACAGGGGCAGCAGCCGGGGACTGCGATCGACCCGGCCTGGCAGGCCCTGCCGCAGCAAGGCTTCACCACCAGCGTGCAACGGGACTCCACGGCGCTGCTCATCCTCAAGGCGATGATCGCGGCGGCCGCCGCAGACGGCCACCTGGATAGCGAGGAGCACGCCCGCGTCATGGCCCGCGCCGGCACGATGGACCTGTCTGCACAAGACAAGGCGCTGGTGTTCGACGCGCTGCAATCCCCCCTGTCGCTGCACGCCCTGAGCGAGCAGATCGACTGCCCAGAGGTCGCATCGGAAGTCTACGTGGCCTCCGCCCTGGTACTCGACCCCGACAATGCCCAGGGTCGCCTGTACCTGGAGGCGCTGGCCTTCCGCCTCGGTATCCCCGAGGGCCTCGCGCTGCGACTGCAGCAGCAGGCGCTGGCCGCACCAGAGGTTGCCGCCGCCTGAGCGCCCGCAAAGCTGCCGACTTTACGCGCTGCCGTTGAGGCGCGCCCACCCTGCCCTGCGCTCCACAATGGGGCGCAGGGCTTTCTACGCGCCGAACCGAACGGCCCGGCCCTTCGGCACCGGTATGCGACGCACCGGCGCCGGGCTCCCTGGCAGCACCCCTGGTGGACGCCCACTCGCTCGCGTACACACGTGCCTGTCACGAGCGGCAATTTTTCACAACTTTCGCCGCAAGCGGCACTAAAGCTTCCCCGCGAACGGTCGCACTGATACATATAGGGCACAAAAACAACAAAGGGGATGAGCATGCTGGTCGATCCGTTGCAGGAACCCATCACCGAAACCTCGCTTGCTGTTTACTTCAAGGAGCAGCTGTCCGAGCACGCGGCGAAGCTGTCACCCGAGCCACAGGAAGATACCTGCTGGTACATCGGCTCGATGCTGGAGCGCTTCGGCCGCAGCGAAGACTTCTTCGCCTACTCCGAGGGCGCTTACGAGCTGCGCCCGCTGGCGCTGTTGTACGGCGACGCACTGGAGGCGCCGTCGGAACGCGAGCGCTGCCTGTTGCTGCAGCAACTCGGCGACATGGCATTGTTCCTCGGCGCGCTGTTCCCCGAACGCTTTACCCGCCTGGGCATCCAGCAGGACTACGTCGCCGGCATGGGCGGCAGCGCCTACGACTACCTCGCCGACAACGCGGGCAAAAACCGCCACGTCTTCGCCGAGCTGGCCAGCGCGTTCCACCACATGCTGGAACTGGTCGCCAACGCGTGTTCGCGCAACCGGTTGAATGGCTCGGAAGATATCATCGCGCTGTACCAGCACTGGTCAGCCAGCGGCGACCCGATCGCAGCGAATCGCCTGCGCGCCATCGGCGTCAAGCTGGACGGCAGCAGCGCCACCCACTGAGAGACGGCGGCCGGCCGCGGGCCGTCAGCGCATGCGGCCCGTCAGTGCGTCGGTAAACAGCGCGCGGTAGGCATCCGCATCGAACGCGATGGGGTTGCCGGCGGCCGCGGCGTCGCTCGCGGCCATCTCACCTACGCGCTGCGCGTCGCCGTCGGTGATCCCGATGTCCGCCAGGCCCGCCGGTATGCCAACCTCCCTGCGCAGCGCCAGCACCCAGTCGATGAAGCCGTCGCAGGATCGGTCCTGCAGGCCCAGGTAGGCCGCCGCCCGCGCCAGCCGCTGCTTGACCGCCGCGCGGTTCGCCTCCAGCACGTAGGGCATCAGGATCGCGTTGAGCAACCCGTGGTGCGCGTCGTACAGCGCGCCGAGCGAATGCGCCAGCGCGTGCATGGCCCCCAGGCCTTTCTGGAATGCCGTGGCCCCCATCGATGACGCCGCCAACATCTGCATCCGCGCCTGCAGGTCGTCACCGCTGGCAACCGCGGCGGGCAGGTACTGCTGCACCAGGCGCATACCCTCCAGCGCGATACCGTCGGCCATGGGGTGAAAGGCGTTCGCGCAGTAGGCCTCCAGGCTGTGTGACAGCGCATCCATGCCGGTGGCGGCGGTGAGCTCTGGCGGCAGCGCGACGGTCAACTCGGGGTCGAGGATCACACGCTGCGGCAGCATGCGCGGGTGAAAGATAATTTTCTTCACCTGCGCCGTCTCGTCGGTGATCACCGAGGCGCGGCCGACCTCCGACCCGGTGCCGGCGGTGGTCGGCGCCGCTACGATGGGCGCGATGCCCTCCTCGCGCACCCGCAGCCAGTTGTCCCCCGCATCCTCGAAGTCCCACAGCGGCCGCGCCTGCCCCGCCATCAGCGCGATGGTTTTGCCGACGTCCAGGGCAGAACCGCCACCGATGGCGATCACCCCGTCGTGACCACCGGCGCGGAAGGCGCGTACGCCCTCGTCGACGTTGCCACCCGTGGGATTGCCGCGCACCGCACTGAATACCTGCAGCGCCAATCCTGCATCGAGGCACGACTGCTGCGCGCGCTGCAGCTGCTGCAGCTGTGCGACGCCGGGGTCGGTGACCAGCAGCGGCGCCGCGATGCCCAGCGTATGACAGGCCGCCGGCAGTTCGGCCAT
>JAWVYG010000285.1:0-4846 GCA_033722815.1 Halioglobus sp. | reverse complement strand
TCGGCACCGACACGCGCACGATGTCCGCGCCGGCATCCACGATAGCCTCGATCTGGGCGACGGTGGCATCCACGTCACAGGTATCGGTGTTGGTCATACTCTGCACGCTGATCGGCGCATCACCGCCCACGGGGACATCGCCGACGAAGATCTTGCGCGATGGGCGTCGCTTGATGGGGGATTCAGACTTCACCTGGCAACTCCGGGAGCAACCGGCGCCGCGCCGGGTTCCAGCGACACGCCGTAGCCGCCCGTGCGTTCCTGTCCGGCGCCTGCCCCGCCGGACCACCACAGCAACACGATCAACAACAGCAGCACGGCCAGGCCCACGACAACGCCCGACCCGGTACTCTGTAGCTGCAGCGGACGTGTCTCGATGCGTTTCGGGGCACTGGTCCTGCTCTCATCCTGGTACTCGTCGAACAGTTGCAACAGCTGCTGTTCATCCAGGCCCAGGAGTCGCCCGTAGGACCGCACATAGCCCCGGGCAAAGGCGGGACTGCGCAATGTCTCGTACTCATCGCGTTCGATGATCCCGACGTATTCGGGCATCAGGTTCAGGCGATCCGCCGCCTCCCGCTCACTGATGCCCTGCGCCTCCCGTGCCTTGCGCAGCATTATGCCGGGCGTACCGAAGGCGTCCAGCTGGCGCAGGGTATCCTCACTCACCTTGCACCGTCCGCCGGTAGGCCTGGTACTCCGCCGACTCGGGGAAACGGTTGCTCAGCGACAGCGCGTAGCTTGCCTCGGCATCGCGTTCGCCCGCATCCCTGGCGATACGGATACCCAGCCACAGCCCGCGGGCGGACTGCTGCCGCACGAGGCTGCGGTAACTGTTGTAGTGACGGGTAGCGCTCGCGAGGTCGCCCGCGTCATAGCGCAGGTGCGCCAGCTCCAGCAGGGCGATGCGGTTCACGCGGTCCATCGACAGCGCCCGGGAAAATGCCTCGTCGGCGCCAGCGTTGTCCTCGAGCTGCAGGCGGCACAAACCGAGGTTGACGAAGGCCTGGGGACGCTGCGTGTACAGGGTATCCTTGACCACGTTCTCGAGTTGCTGCTCGGCCTCGCGGTACTTCTCCTGGCTGTACAGGAAGGCGGCGTAATTGTTGCGGCAGCGCGAGCAGTTGCGGTCCAGGCTGATGGACCGGGCAAAATGATCCTGGGCGAGCTCAAGCTCGCCGGTGCGCTGGTACATCAGCCCGAAGGCCTCGTGTACTTCCGCGCTGCGCGGATCGATTTCGCTGGCCAGTTCGAGGTTGCGCTTGGCGAACTCCCAGTTGCCCTCGCCGATGTACTGGCGAGCCAGGGCCACGCGCTGCTCCAGCGCCTTTTCCGGGGAGGCTTTCTCTGTGAAGCCACCCTCCACGGTGGTCACGCAACCCGCCAGGACGAACCCCAGCGCCAGCACGTGCACTGCCGCCACCACACTCTTTACCGTGTTGCTGTTTGACAAGGCTGTTACCCCACTTGAATGACCTGGCTATCCGCCGCATCGCGGTAGCGCTCGCTGCGCCGCGTGCGATCCACCACCTGCCCTACCAGCTGCCCGCAGGCAGCATCGATATCATCCCCGCGGGTGGTCCTGACCGTCACAATATATCCCGCATCCACCAGCACTTGCCAGAAACGGGAGACAGCATTGCCGCTGGGGCGCCGGTAATCCGACTGGGCAAAGGGATTGAAGGGAATGAGATTGATCTTGCAGGGTACGTCGCGCAGCAACTGCGCCAGTTCCCGCGCCTGCTCGACGCTGTCGTTGATGCCCGCGATCAGCGTGTATTCCACTGTGACTACCCGGCTCTGGTCACTCTGGGCGGCCATGTAGTTGCGGCAGCTCTCGAGCAACTCGGCGATCGGGTACTTGCGGTTAATCGGCACCAGCTGGTTGCGCAGGGCATCGTTGGGCGCGTGCAGGGATACCGCCAGCGATACCTCGCTGACCTCTGCCAGGCGATCCAGCGCGGGAACCACGCCCGAGGTGCTCAGCGTGACCCGGCGCTTGGACAGGCCGTAGGCGAGATCCTCCAGCATCAGGTCCATCGCGCTGACCACGTTGTCAAAGTTCAACAGCGGCTCGCCCATACCCATCATCACCACGTTGGTGACGATCCGGCCCTTGCCCGCCTGGAACGCATCGTAGGATTTGATCGCCAGCCATACCTGGCCGATGATCTCCGCCGCGCTCAGGTCTCTCTGGAAACCCTGCTTGCCCGTGGAGCAGAAACTGCAATCGAGGCTGCAGCCCACCTGCGAGGAAACGCACAACGTGGCGCGCCCGCCTGCAGGGATCAGTACGGTTTCAACGAGCCCGCCGCCATCCACCCGGATAGCCCACTTGCGTGTGCCGTCTGCAGAATCCTGCTGACTGACTATCTCCGGCGGCCTGACTTCCGCCACCTGCGCCAGCTTCTGCCGCAGCGCTTTGCCCAGGTTGGACATCTGTTCGAAGTCAGTCACCCCGGCATGATGTATCCACTTCAGCACCTGCTCGGCACGGAACTTCTTCTCCCCCATGTCGAGGAAGAAACGCTCCATCTGCTTCCGGGTCATGCCTAACAGGTTAACCCGGTTGCTCACGCCGTTGCTCACTGGACTCATCTGGGACTTCCCCGGGGCGGTCGATCAGCGTCCGCAGAGTTCGCTTTCCGAGAAGAAGTAGCCGATCTCCCGCGCTGCGGATGCGGGTGAATCCGAACCGTGCACCGCGTTGGCGTCGATGGAGGAGGCGAAGTCGGCACGTATGGTGCCCTCGGCGGCCTCCTGCGGATTGGTCGCACCCATCAGTTCGCGGTTCTTCGCAATCGCATTCTCGCCTTCCAGCACCTGCACCACCACGGGACCGGACGTCATGAACTCGATCAGGGCCGGGTAGAACGGCCGCTCGGCATGCTCGGCGTAGAAGCCGCCGGCCACCGTATCGCTCAACCGCAGCATTTTGGCCGCCACGATCTGCAGGCCGTTGCTCTCGAAACGGGAGTAGATCTTGCCGACGATGTTCTTGGCGACCGCATCGGGCTTGATGATGGACAGTGTGCGTTCAACAGCCATTGGAAATCTCCAGACAGGGTGATTACGAGAAGCGCGCAATTATACGGATTTTGCACCCGTGTTTCACCCCGCCGCACACGCTGGCGTGTATTTCTTTTTCTTTTAAATCAGTGCCTTACCAAAGCGGACCGGAATACCTGTAACGGGCCGCCCGAACCGGGCGACAGCGGCGCCGGCGGCGCGGTCCGCCCGGGCGGTGAAGTCAGTCCAGTTCCTCGATCCAGGCCGCCTGGATGGCCTCGAGAATCTTCTCGCCGCAGCGCTCCGGATCATCGTCGAAATCCTGCAACGCGATGACCCAGTTGCGCAGGTCCACGAAGTTGAGGGTGAGGGGATCCACGTCGGGGTGGGCCTCGGACAGCTCAATAGCGATATCGGTGATGTCAGTCCAGCGCATGGGACCCTCAGTGCTGTTCGGAAACCATGTTGATAGTGTACCGCGGAATCTCGATGACGAGGTCTTCATCATCGACGATAGCCTGGCAGCTCAGGCGCGAATCCGGCTCCAGCCCCCAGGCCTTGTCGAGGTAATCGTCTTCCAGCTCGTCCGGCTCCTCGAGCGAGTCGTAACCCTCGCGCACGATGACATGGCAGGTGGTGCAGGCGCACGACATCTCGCAGGCGTGCTCGATCTCGATGTCGTTGCGCAATAACGCCCTGCAGATGCTCTCGCCGGGCTCGGCCTCGACCACCGCGCCCTCCGGGCAGAGGTTTTCATTGGGTAATACGACGATCCGCGTCATTCTCCTACCTCATCGGCCAGCGTTGACAGCGCAACGCCCGACAGGGCATCGCGCAAACTCTTGTCCATACGGCGAGCAGCGAAGGCTTCGCTGAGGCGGCCAAGGCTCTCTGTCGCAGATTTGATCGAGCTCGCGTCCTCGCCCTCGATCAGTTGCTGCAACCGGGCCATGCCCTGGTCGAGGGCGGCGCGCTCGGTCGTATCGAGCAGCTGGTCTCCATCACTGGCGATGGCATTCTTCAGACCGTCGATCAGCTGCCACGCGGCGAGCCGCTGTTCGGCGAGATGGCGCGCCTCCTTGTCGCTGGCAGCGTATGCAAACGAAGACTGCAGCATGGAACTGATATCTTCATCGCTGAGCCCGAAGGAGGGTTTCACCGTCACGCTCGCCTGCACCCCCGTGGTCTCCTCCTGCGCGGAGACGTTGAGCAGGCCGTCCGCATCCACCTGGAAGGTTACCCGGATACGCGCGGCCCCGGCCACCATGGCGGGAATGCCGCGCAATTCGAAGCGCGCGAGCGAACGGCAGTCCGACACGAGTTCGCGCTCGCCCTGGACGATATGCACGGCCAGGGCCGTCTGGCCGTCCTTGTAGGTCGTAAACTCCTGCGCGCGGGCCACGGGGATCGTGGTATTGCGCGGCACGATCTTCTCCACCAGTCCGCCCATGGTCTCGATGCCCAGGGACAGCGGGATGACATCCAGCAGCAGCACGTCGCCCGCCGGGCGATTGCCGGCGAGGATATCCGCCTGGATTGCGGCGCCGATGGCGACCACCTGGTCGGGGTCGATGTCTACCAGCGGCTGCCGGCCGAAGAATTCCGCCACCGCCTCGCGCACCAGCGGCACGCGGGTCGAACCGCCCACCATGACGATATTATCCACGGCGTCCAGCTCGGCATCGCGCAGGCAGCGGCGACAGGCGCGCAGGGTGCGTTTGACCAGCGGCTGGATCAGCGCCTCGAAATCCGCGCGCGCCAGGGACAGCGTCTGCCCCTCCGCACCCAGCAGGCCCAGGTCGATATCCACCGACTCGAGATCGGACAACTGTTCCTT
>JAWVYG010000284.1:0-4860 GCA_033722815.1 Halioglobus sp. | reverse complement strand
CCACAGCGAAACCCGCGAGCGCGATGGGGAGGAGGGCGGCGGCACCTCGGCGCAGCGGCTCAGCTTCTACCAGTCGATGCCGCTGCCCGCACCGGTGGATATCGATCACTGCCAGGCCAAATTGTTCAAGAACGGCAAGCTGAAGATCACGCTGCCCAAGCCCGTCGCGCAGGAATAACACGACGATTGCCAACGCGTGGTTCCCCGGTCGGGGCATGCCCCGACAACGCTGGTGCAACGGGCACGACGGGGCGGGCAGGCGTCGGTGTGGCAGTCGCCGTGGTTACGCCGGCCTGCCCGCAACGCCCTTTTGCTGTTTCTGCGAACCCCGCCACTGAAATCAGGTGCTGAAACACGCTATAATTAAAAATATGAGACGGGTTCTAATGCACGTGGCGCTGGCGCTGTTCATCCTGGTCCAACCGGCCATGGCCGTCGGCGCGGGTGCGGCTATGGTCGCTGGAGAACTGGCGGCGACCGTGAATCTCGACCAGTCGATGGCGGAAGACGGCATGGCCGGGTGTCATGGTGACACCGCGGCTGCGCCTGACTGCTGCGCCGACATGGGTAGTCTCATCTGCGGTATGGATTGCGGCACCGCCACGTCGGCGCCGGTCGGTACACCCTTCTTCTCCTGCCAGGCAGGACACGGTGTCTTCAAAGCGCAACGCCCTGCCGCGGCGCCTGATGCGCCGCCGACCTTCCTCTACAAACCCCCCCGAACCTCCTGATCCCTGCACGGGCGCCACGCCCGGGACAGCCTGCGTCCGTAAACTGGCGCAGGGCGCACACCGCAATTCAGGAGATAGGACATGTTCGGTACGTGCCGACACTTCGTTTTCGTAACATTCGCATGGCTGGTTGCCCAGCAGGCTGGCGCACTGTCGCTGGAGCAGGCGCGCGCGCGGGCCGTAGCCGATAACCCCGGGCTCGCGCAGATGCGCGCCCGCTACGAGTCCCTGGCCGAGGTGGCGCCCCAGCGTGGCAGCCTGCCCGATCCCATGCTGAGTATTGCCGCGGCCAACTTTCCCTGGGATGACTTCGATCGCAACCAGGAACCCATGACGCAGCTACAGCTGGGGATTAGCCAGAAATTTCCTTTTCCGGGCAAACGCGCGCTCGCCCGGGAGGCCGCCCTGTTCGAGGCCGAGACTGCGCTGACTTCGGTGGAGGAAACGCGCCTGCAACTGGAAAAGGACGTCGCGGTCACCTGGTGGAGGCTCTACTATCTCGATCGCTCGCTGGAGACGGTGCGGCGCAACCAGGCACTTCTAAGGCAGTTCGTGGAGGTAGCCCGTACCAAGTACGAGGTGGGCAAGGGCCTGCAGCAGGACGTTTTGCTGGCGCAGCTCGAGCTGTCCGGGTTGCTCGATCGGGCGATTCGCGTCGAGGCGATGCGCGCGGACAGCGCCATCGCCCTGAATCTGTTTATGGGTGCCGACCCCGACGAGCCGGTCGCGCTGGAGCGAGGCGAGATCGATACCCTGCGGCCCCTGGCGCCGCAGGCCACCCTCTATTCCAGGGCGGCAGCGGCGCGGCCGCTGCTGGACGGTCGCAGGTCCGCCATACGCGCCTCTGAGTCTCGCCTGGCACTGGCGGAAAAGGACTACTACCCGGACTTCACCGTGGGCGTCACTTACGGTCAGCGCGATGAGGATGAGCTCGGCCTTTCGCGCCAGGATTTCCTGTCGGTGAAACTCAGCGTGAGCGTCCCGCTGTATGCGGGCACCAGGCAGGACAGGCAGGTCGCTCAGCGGCAGCGCGAACTGGCACGCTCACACCATGCGCTCAACGACGAGCGCAACCGCGTACTTGCCGCAATCGCGTCGATGGCAACGGATTACCGACGCGCCAGTGAACAGCTGCAGCTGTTTGACAGGGGCATCATTCCCCAGGCGCGGCAGACCATGGAGAGCATGTTGGCGGGCTACCAGGTAGATGAGGTGGATTTCCTCAACCTGGTGCGCGCCCAGGTCACCTTGCTGCGATACGAGTTGCAGTACTGGCAATCATTCACTGAGGCCAAGCAGTCGGTTGCAAGACTCGTTGCCGCCGTCGGAGGAGGGGATGTCCATGAGTAAGTCTGTATTGATCGCTGTTACCAGTCTCGCGGTCGGCCTGGGCGGTGGCTACTTGCTGTTCAGCGGCGGTTTGGCCACCGAGGGTGGAATGCCGGACATGCAGCAGTGTGTCGGTGGTGAGCAACAGCGCGAGCCGATCTTCTACCGCAATCCCATGAACCCTGCGGTAACCTCTCCGGTGCCGGCAAAGGACCATATGGGCATGGACTACATCCCCGTGTATGCCGAAGAGGAAACGGGCCCTGTCGGCACGGTCAGGATCGATCCCGTGACCCGCCACAATATCGGCCTGCGCACTACAGTGGTGGAGCGCAAGCCCATGAGTCGTGCAATCAGGGCGCCGGGCAGGGTGACCTACGATGAGGAGAGCCTCGTTCGCCTGCATCCGAAGGTCGAGGGTTGGATCCAGGAGGTCTACATCGACAGGACCGGACAGGGCATCGAGTACGACGACATCCTGCTGAGTATCTATTCGCCGAAGCTGGTCGCCACGCAGCAGGAATACCTGCTGGCGCTGAAAAATCTAGCGACACTCAGGGACAGCCCCTTCGACGATATCCGTGAAGGCGCGCGCAGGCTGGCGGCTTCCGCACGTGAGCGCCTTACACTCCTGGACGTGCCCGAACACCAGATAGTGGAGCTGGAAGAGAGTCGCGAGGTCAAGGAAGGCCTGCATATCCACGCGCCGGCAGGTGGCACGCTGCTGCAGGTCGGGGCCAGGCAGGGTCAGTATGTTACCCCGGCTACCGAGCTGTACCTGATCGCAGACCTGTCCACCGTCTGGGTGTATGCGGATATCTACGAGTACGAACTGCCCTGGGTAGCCGCGGGTGACCGCGTGGAGATGTCCCTGGCGAGCGCCCCGGGCAGGACGTTCGTCGGGTCCCTCGATTATGTCTTTCCGTACGCCGAGCCCAGGACGCGCACCACCAAGGTGCGCCTGGTGTTTGATAACACCGACCGTGTCCTGCGCCCGGAAATGTTTGCCGAGGTGACCATTTTTGCGGCGGAAAAGCCCGACCAGCTGGTTATTCCCGTGGAGTCGGTGATCCGCTCCGGGGATTACAACCAGGTATTCGTGGTCAATGCGAAGGGTGGTTTCGAGCCGCGCCGTGTCACCCTGGGGGTCGAATCTCAAGGCGAGGTCGCGATTTCTTCGGGTCTGTCGGCGGGAGAGCGGGTCGTGGCATCGGCTCAGTTCCTGGTGGATTCCGAGTCCAGCCTGCGCGCGGCAACCGCGCGCATGACGGAACCGGACGTGCAGGGCGGCAGCGGCCGCATGGACGCTGGCAAAAGCCATTCCAGCGCGGATCACGGCGCCATGGATCACGGCAGCATGAATCATGGCGCCATGGATCATGACGATCACGAGATGCACCGGGAAGCGCCTCCCGCGACGCACGGAGGGCATGCACATGATTGATGCGGTCATTCGGGCGGCCGTTCGCAACCGACTGGCGGTGCTGCTGGCGGCACTGGTCCTCGCCGTCGCGGGTTTCAATGCCTATCGCAACGTGCCGCTCGACGCGATCCCGGATCTGTCGGACGTGCAGGTCATCGTGCTGACCGAGTATCCGGGGCAGTCACCGCAAGTGGTGGAGGACCAGGTGACCTATCCGCTGACCACCGCGATGTTGTCGGTCCCGGATACCAAGGTTGTGCGCGGTTTCTCGTTTTTCGGCCTGAGCTTCGTCTACATCATTTTTGAAGATGACGTGGACATGTACTGGGCACGTTCCCGTGTGCTGGAGTACCTCAATTACTCCGCCGGCCGCCTGCCTCCCGGCGTCAACCAGACGCTGGGGCCCGATGCTACCGGCGTCGGCTGGGTGTTCCAGTATGCGCTGCTCGATCGCAGCGGCCGCCATGACCTGGCAGACCTGCGGGCTATCCAGGACTGGTACCTGCGCTACCCGTTGCAGACAGTTGCGGGTGTGGCTGAGGTCGCCTCCCTGGGAGGCTTTGTCCGCCAGTACCAGGTGGAAGTCGACCCTGCCGCGCTGTTGCGCTACGACATTCCGCTGCACCGCGTGAAGGCCGCCATCCAGTCGTCCAACAACGACGTCGGTGGTCGCCTGGTCGAGATGGCCGAGACTGAGTACATGGTACGTAGCCGCGGGTATATCCGGGGTGTCGCGGATATCGGGAATATCCCCGTGACCGTGGATGAAAGCGGCGTGCCGGTGCGCATCCGCGACGTGGCGCACGTGCAGGTCGGTCCCGACCTCCGCCGCGGCCTGGCCGATCTCGACGGCGAGGGTGAAGTGGCGGGCGGAATTGTCATCATGCGCTTCGGGGAGAACGCGCAGGCCACCATTGCCGGTGTGAAGGCGAAACTGGCTGAACTACAGGACGGCCTGCCCGAGGGCGTGGAGATCGTCACCGTCTACGATCGCAGCGACCTGATCGCACGTGCGGTGCGCAGCCTCAACACGGCGCTGGCCGAGGACCTGCTGGTGGTCAGCGCCGTTGTCATGCTGTTCCTGCTGCATGCGCGCAGCGCGCTGGTCGCTATTGTCACGCTGCCCCTGGGTATCCTGATCGCGTTTCTGGTCATGCAGGCGCAGGGCCTGAATGCAAATATCATGTCGCTGGGCGGCATCGCCATCGCCATCGGTGCGATGGTCGATGGCGCTATTGTCATGGTGGAAAATGCGCACGCACACCTGGCCGGGGCGGCGCAAGAGAAGGGCGCGGAGCTGGACAGTGATGAACGCTGGGACGCGATACTGGCCGCCAGCCGCGAAGTCGGCCCAGCGTTGTTCTTTTCGCTGCTGGT
>JAWVYG010000283.1:0-4875 GCA_033722815.1 Halioglobus sp. | reverse complement strand
CGGTACGGTCACACTGTACGGCAGCGAGGGCCTCGTGCCCGGCGAGGTGAGCAATTCCTCGCCGCCGGTGATTGCCGGCGACACGGTAATTGTGGGTTCCACCGTGATCGATTTTGTGCGCGCGCAGACGCCGCGCGGCACGGTCAGGGCCTTTGACAGTTTCAGCGGCGAGCCCCGCTGGCGCTTCGACCCGCTGCTGGGCCATCCCGGTGGCGGCAGCGCCAACGTCTGGGCCCCGATGTCGGTGGACGACGCGAATGGCCTCGTCTTCCTGCCCACCAGCGCGCCGTCGCCGGACTACTACGGCGCCGACAGGCCCGGCAACAACCTGTACGCCAACAGTATCGTCGCCCTGGACGCCGCCAGCGGCGCGGTGCGCTGGCATTTCCAGCACGTGCGCCATGACCTGTGGGACTACGACACCCCGGCCCAGCCCATCCTGTTCGAGTGGCGCAAGGGCGGTGCACGCATCCCGGCGCTGGCGCAGCTGACCAAGCAGGGCTTCGTTTTTGTGCTCAACCGCCTCACCGGCGAATCCCTGTGGGAGATCACCGAGCAGCCCGTGCCGCCCTCGCAGATGCCGGGCGAGGTGACCGCCGCGACCCAGCCCAAGCCGATCGCCCCGCCGCAACTGCTCGACCCGTTCCTGATGCCGGGCGATGCCTGGGGCCTGACGCCGCTCGACCGGGCGGACTGCCGGCGGCAGCTGGCGGACCTGGATAACCTGGGGCTGTTCTCTCCCCTGAGCGAGAAACTCACGCTGATGTTTCCCGGCAGTCTCGGCGGCGCCAACTGGGGCGGCGGCGCGCTGCTCGGCGACCGGCCGCTGCTGCTGGCCAATGTCAACAACGTGCCCTTCACCGGCCGCCTCATCCCGACGGCAGGGCAGGGCGCGGTGGCCGATCCGAGCCGCGATCACCCCCAGGCCGGACACCGCATGCAGGTGACCATGGCCGGCACGCCGTACACCGTGGAGATCGGCAGCCTGCAGTCGTTCCTCGGCATCCCCTGCAACAGGCCGCCCTGGGGCAAGCTGGTGGCGGTGGATCTCGAGGCCGGGACGATCGACTGGGAGGTGCCGCTGGGATCCGTGCACGAAATGGGGCCGGTGAGCGCACCGTTCCATATCGAGTGGGGAACGCCGAACCTCGGGGGCGGCATCGCCACCGCCGGCGGCCTGTTCTTCATCGGCGCCACCATGGACAGGCAGATCCGGGCCTTCGACGTGGACGATGGCGCGACGCTGTGGCAGTACACGCTGCCGGTCGATGCAACGGCCACGCCGATGACCTACGTCCACGAGGGCCGCCAGTACGTCGTCATCAACGCCGGCGGCCATCACATGTTCGGCCGCGGCACCGGCGACTACCTCTACGCCTTCGCACTGCCGGAGTCAGCGCGATGAAGAAACTGCTGCTCTCGTTGGGTGCGCTGTTACTGCTGTTCGTCGTAGCGGCGGGGACTGCGCTGCTGCTCAGCGAGTCGCCGGCGAAATCGCTGGAGTCATTCGCCCTGCGCCACGCGGACAAGCTGCCCCTGGGCTACATCGGCGGCAAGCTGTTCGATCGCCACTGCGCCAGCTGTCACGACAACCCGGCCATGCATGCCCCGACACGCGAGGCGCTGTCCGGTTTTTCCAAGGAGACGGTGATGGTGGCGCTGGAGTTCGGCAAGATGGCGCCCATGGCCTCGCACCTGAGCAAACAGGAGAAGGGCCTGATCGCGATCTACCTTGCCGGATCGGCACCGGCCGATGAATGGATCGCGCAGCATCGCTGCACCGAGGTGGCGCAGGATGACGGCACGGTCTACGTGCGCAACTGGGGCATGGGTGCCCACAACCGCCGCTACCAGCCGGATGCGCTGGCGGGTCTGACCCGGGACAGCGTGGGCACGCTGGAGCTGGCCTGGAGCCTGGCCTTCCCCAAGGTCAGCGACATGCGCTCGCAGCCGGCAGTCGTCGGCGACACGCTGTACTTCGGCGACAAGACCGGCAAGCTGTACGCTATCGACCGACACAGCGGGTGTATCCGCGATTACATGGAGGTGCTCAGCGGCATCCGCTCGGCGATCACGCTGGCCGAGGGCCCCGGGGGTGCGCCGCTGCTGGTATTTGCCGATTCCATGGCGTCGATCTACGCGGTCGATCCAGGTAGCCTGGCTATCGTCTGGCAGGAAGCGGCGCGCCTGTACGATACCTCCGTCATCACCGGCTCGATCACCTACCACGCCGGTCGCCTGTTCGTGCCGGTGTCGTCCTACGAGGTCGCCGTGTCCGGCAGTCCCAGCCACGTGTGCTGCAAGTCCCACGGTGGCGTCATCGCGCTGGACGCGGCCAGCGGCGCCAAGTTGTGGGAGTGGCACGGCACGGCGGCCGCCACGCTGCAGGGGCGCAACGCCGACGGCGCCGAGATGTACGGGCCATCCGGGGTCAGCGTCTGGAGCACGCCGACGGTCGATGCGCAGCGCGGCCGCATCTACATCGGCACGGGTGAAAACCTGTCCCACCCCGCCACGGATACCTCCGACGCGATCATCGCGCTCGACATGGACAGCGGCGAGGCGCTGTGGACGTTCCAGGCGACCGCACAGGACGTGTGGAATGCCGCCTGCCTCAACGACGGCGCCAACTGTCCGGAAAACGCCGGGGGCGACTTCGATTTCGGCGCCTCGGTGATACTGGCCAGCCTGCCCGGCGACGGGGATGTGCTGCTGGCGGGGCAGAAGTCCGGCGATGTCTTTGCGCTGGACCCCGAGGGTAAACTGCTGTGGCAGCGCCGGGTGAGCAACGCCGCAATTGGCCCGGACCTGCACAAGACCACCACCAACGGCGGTATCCACTGGGGCATGTCGCTGTCCGGCCAGCGCCTGCTGGTGGCCGCGTCCGACCCGGAGCGCAAGCGCCCCGAGTACGTGCCGAAGCCCGGGCTGCACGCGCTGGATGTTGCCAGTGGGGAGGTGCAGTGGTTTCAGTCCGTGGAGCGCGGCTGTCACATACCCGAAGAGAACAAGCCGCTGGTCGGGTTGCAGAACATGCGTGCCGGCAAGGCGATCGACCTCGCCACGCAATACGCCTGTTCATTCTACTACGGCCTGTCGGCGGCCCTGACCAGCACCGACCAGCTGGTGTTCAGCGCCGGGCTGGATGGCAAGGTGCGCGCCTTCGACATCGCCAGCGGGGCACTGCTGTGGCAGGCCGAGACCGCGCGGCCGTTCCAGGCCGGTAACGGCGTGGAAGGACACGGCGGCGCGATCGACGTCAGCGGGCAGGTGCTGGCGGGCGGCTGGCTCTACGTGCAGTCCGGGTATTCCATGTTCGGGCAGCTGCCCGGCAATGTACTGCTGGCCTACCGGGTAGCCGACGCCGGGCAATGACCGCGGCGCAGCGCCTGCACGGCCTCGACTTCCTGCGCGCCAGCATGATGCTGTTGGGCATCGTGCTGCACGGCGCGCAGATGTACATGACCATGCACCTGGGTTTCGACTACTACAAGGACCCGCAGCTGTCGCCGGTCATGGATGGCATTCTCATCGTCATCAATACCTTCCGCATGCCCGTGTTCTTCTTTATCTCCGGTTTCTTCAGCGCAATGCTGTACGAGCGCTACAGCCTGCCTGGCCTCTTGCGCAACCGTTACCGCCGCATCGTGCTGCCCTTCATTGTCATGCTGCCGCCGCTGGCGCTGCTGCTGTCGCTGCAGTGGATCAGCTCTTCCCAGCTCATGGCGACCGGCAGTATCGGCCTGGATACGCGTTACGTGAGCCGCCCGGACCTCCTGTACAACAATACTCACCACCTGTGGTTTCTCTACTACCTGGTCTACATCCTCGTGGCCTGGGCCGCGCTGCTGTGGTTGTGGGAGCGTGTGCCGGGTGCGTTGCGCAATGCCCTTACCGGCTGGTACGCGCAGTTTGCTGTGCGCACGTCGCTGGTGCTGGTGCTGCTCGGCGTGCTCAGCGCCTGGCTTGCCGTGGACACCTATGCCGGGAGACTCAACGGCGGCATCCTGTTCCAGCCCTACTGGCCGGCGGTGAGTTTCTTCGGTTTGTGCTTCGTTGCCGGCTGGGGCCTTTGGCATCGCCGCGAGGCGTTGCCGCGGCTCGAGTTGCGCTGCTGGCGTAACCTGCTTGCGGCGACCGTGTTTCTCGCCGTGGGGCTGGTGGCGTTTTTCGCCCAGGGCCAGTACGAGTCCGAGACCTGGTTCCCCTGGCACCCGCTACTGGCAGTGGCCAACGGCCTGTCGGTCGCTTTCTTTGTCGCGGGATTCACCGGCCTGTTCAGCCGTTATTTCAGCGGTTACAACCCGTGGGTGCGCTACCTCAGCGACTCCGCCTACTGGGTGTACATACTGCACCAGAGCGCCCTCTTGTTTTTCGCCGTGCCCCTGTACCACTGGGGCGCGCCCGCGGAGCTCAAGTTCCTGCTGGTGTGTATCGGCGCGACGGCGCTGTGCCTGGCGAGTTACGACCTGCTGGTGCGCAACAGCTGGCTCGGTGCTTTCCTGGGCGGTCGCCGCTACCCGCGCGGCCTGCCGCGGCGGGCTTCATCATAGCTTGCGGGTTGCTCGCACCGACGCGCCCGCTTTGCTGCCTACTCCTGCCCGCCGGGGCGAATCTGCAGGATGCCGCCGTTTTCCGACAGCAGGTAGAGGAAGCCGTCCGGGCCCTGCTCGATATTGCGCGCGCGAAAGCGGTAGGACTCGAGCAGGCGCTCGTCCGTCGTGGCGCCAGCCGCGTCGCCGCTGACCCGGCTCAGCGAGAAGGAGCGCAGGCCGGCGACGAAGAAGCTGCCGTGCCAGCCCGGCAGGGCGGCGCCGTCGTAGTATTCCAGGCCCCCGGTGCCGATCGAGGGTACGTAGTAGTGCAGCGGCTGCT
>JAWVYG010000282.1:0-4884 GCA_033722815.1 Halioglobus sp. | reverse complement strand
CTCCCTGCTTGCGAACATCGACTACACAGCGATCCGCCTGGATGCGCAGCAACGGCGTATCGCGTTCGCCCGCGAGGGCCTGCAGATCGACCTCGGCGGTATCGCCAAGGGCTACGCGGTGGACCGGGGGATCGCCCTGCTGGCGGCCGCCGGCATCGAGGCGGCGGCAATCAGCGCCGGCGGCGACTCAAGGATCCTGGGCGATGGCGGCGAGCGGCCGCGCAACGTGGGCATACGCCACCCGCGCAGGGAAGGCGAGTTTGCCGCCATCATCCCGCTGGCGGATACCGCCATCTCGACCTCCGGCGACTACGAGCGCTACTTCGAGGAGGACGGCGTGCGTTACCACCACATCCTCGACCCGGCGACCGGGCGTTCAGCGGGCGAGGTCCAGAGTGTCAGCGTGCTGGCGCCACTGGGGATCGACAGCGACGCGCTGTCGACCGCTACCTTCGTGCTCGGCGTCAGCGCGGGGCTGGCGCTGATCAACCGCCTCGAGGATACCGAGGCCATCATCATCGACGGCGAGGGCAAACTGCACTACTCGGAGGGCCTGTTGCTGCGCGAGTCCGTCGCAGACCCGGCACACTAGTACCACAGGGAAAAGATCACCTTGTAGACGTCCGCCTCGAACTCGTAGGTGGATTCCTGGCCCGGCAGCGGCACCTGCTCCCGCAGGTCCGTGAAGTTCTCGTAGTCGAACCAGATGTGATCCCACTGCACGGTCAGCTCTGCCCTGTCGAAGAGACGGTAGCGCAGCGGCCGCGCGTAGCTGACGTAGAGCGAGAGGGTCTGGTTGTTGAAGTCGCTGAGCTCCTTGTCGCGTGCGCGCCAGTCCTTGTCATCCTGCGACTCGAACTCGAACAGGTCGGCGTAGAAGTCGGCCGCGGTCTGCTCGTAGTAGCGGTACCTGAGCTCGAAGGTCCAGTCCTCGCGCCACACCTGGGTGAAACCGAGTTGCGCCGTGTGGGCGTCGACCCCCCAGTCATCGGTGAAGAAGCGGTAGTTGGCCGATACGGTACGCCTGCCGGGGAAGTAATACATCAGCCGCAGGGCGGCAGAATCCGACGTGCGCGTGCGCGGGTAGACCTCCTGCGCCAACTGGTAACCGGAGGCGGGGTCCAGGGGATCGGTCAGGTAGCGGTAGCTGCGGTAGGGATTATTGAGGAAACCTTCGTCGGTGATCAGCTCGTAGTCCAGCCCCATGATCATGCTCGGTGTCAGGATCTGGCTAACGCCGACGCGAAAATGCTGCCGCTCGATCTCGTCGGCGAATTCGTCGTTGCCGGTCTGGAACACGTCGTCGCGGCCGAGGGTGTAGCCGAGGTTCAGCGTGGTCAGGTCGCCGAAAAAGTCCTGGCTGATGTTGAAGTAAAAGGTATCGGCCTCGTAGTCGTTCTCATCGCTGTTGGTGTAACCGGCGGCGACCGTGCTCTTGTCATACAGGTAGATGGCGCCGAGCGAGTACTCCGTGCGCTCCTCGGTGTACCTCGAGGCGCCGCTGGCCAACACGTCGATGGAGGCGCTGCTGACGTGGTCCACGTAGTAGTTGGCGGACAGTGATACCGTCTCCTTGAAATTCTTGCGCACCAGCACGGACGGCCCATCGACGGTGACGCCGCCCCCGTCGTAGCGGTGGTACATCACGTCGGCGCGCTCTTCCGGCAGCACCACGGCCAGGGCCGCGGGGGCCAGCAGCAGCGCAAGGACGGAGGCTAAAAACCTAGTTGCAGCCACAACCGCCTCCCCCGCCGCCCTCGGCGCCGCGCGCGCCTTCGCGCGACAGGTAAACATGGTGGGTGAAGGCCCCCGCCACCGGGTGCCGTTCGAAGCTCATGATCGGGTCTGCGAGATTCTGCCGCTCGTAGGGCTTTACCCAGGGCTGTACGCCGCAGCCCGCGAGCAGGGGCAGAAGCGGGATGCACAGCAACCATCGTCTCGACATGACGTTACTCCCTGATCAGGGCGCGTACCTGCTTTTCGTACGCCACCTCGTAGCCGGGACGGTAGCCTTTATGCACATAGCGCACGTCGCCGTTGCGATCGACCAGCACCGTCATCGGCATCGCGTCGACGTCATAGAGCTGGCTCACCTGGTTCTCATCGTCGAACAGCACCGGGAACGTCACCGGTATATCCCGCAGTACCTTGTCCGCCTGCGCCCTGTCCTGCTCGACATTGACGCCGAACACCGTGAAGCCGAGGTCGGCGTACTTCTGGTGCAGCGAATCCAGGTGCGGGAATTCCTGCCGGCAGGGGCCGCACCAGGACGCCCAGAAGTTCAGCAGTACGACCTGGCCGCGGTACTCGCTCAGCCGGATATTGTCACCGGCTTCGCTCTTCAGGGTGAAGTTGGCCGCGGGGCCGATCTCTCCGGCCAGAGCGGCCGAGGAAAACAGCAGCATTATCAGTAGTAATCGTTTCATGGCAGTGTCCCCCACACTCGCTAGAAAAATACGGTGAACCCACTGGAGAGTTCGATGTTGTTGGTGATCTCGCTGTCGCCGAAGGTATCCCTGTCGAACAGGTGGTCGCGCACGTCGATGCGCCAGGCCAGCCAGTCGTTGAGCAGCAGGCGGTAACCGACACCGACGGAGGCGGTAAACCAGCGGTCGTCGAGAAACTCGGTGCTGCCGGCGCCGGCGAACAGGTAGAGATCGGATTTCAGGGCGCGGCCGCCGAACAGGAATATCTCGCCGGGCAGCGCATTCCAGCCGAATCCCAGGTTGTAGAATTCGTAGTCGCGCTCGGCGTCCTCGAACAGCGGCGCACCGCCGCTGAGCTTCTCGAAGCTGGTCAGGTCGCCCTCGGACAGGCCGTAGGAGGCCTCGAGGAAAATGTCCTCGCTGATGTGCCACGCCGCGCGCAGGCCGTACACCAGTTCACTGTTGAAGTCCTGGATACTGAGCATGCCGGCGTAGATACCGACCTCGATGTTCTCGCTGTCGATCGCCGCCGGATCGATATCCCTGCGCTCGACCTGCGGATCGATCACGTCCGTCGGTACGCCCTGGCCCGCGACCGGCGCGGCACCGAGCAGGGCGGCGACGAGGGACGCCGTCAGTAGAACGCGCTTATGCCGATTTTCCATTCGTCCACCTCTTCATCATCGTCCCGGTCCGTCATCACAACGTAGTGCTTGTATTGCAGGCGCAGCATGAGCCGCTTGTACAGGTGCACGCGGATACCCGCGCCGACACTCGCCGTGTTATCCACCCTGTCCTCCACCGTCACCAGCGTGGCCCGGGGATCAGTCTCGCGCACGCCGCCGCCGATGGTCACGAATGGCGAGTAGCGCCAGTCCGGAAACAACTGGTGTACCACGCTGCCGGTGAGCATGCGGCCGTCGGAGGCATCCCCGAAGTTCTCCGTCGCCGCCAGCTCCAGTGACAGGTTGCGCGTAAAGTGCCAGCCACCGTATGCCGTCAGTGCGTCCGTGCTGCCGTAGTCGCCGACGAGGATACCGAACTCCCAACGTCGCTCGGTAAACGCCTCGCGTCCGGGGCTGCGTATGCCCAGCGGTTCGCCGGCGCCGTCTACTGTGCGACCTACCTCGTCCACGTGCACCCAGCCCTCCACGCCGCGCTCCGTGCGCACCTCGATCCAGTCGGTGCGCCGGCGCAACAGCTCGATACGCTCGCCCCGTTCCGCGATGTAGAAGATCGGGTAGCCGCGCCCAGGCTGCGTGCGCATCTCGACGTACGGATCCACCACCCAGGAAGCCGGCAACTCATCGTCCGCCCCGGCCCGGGCCGCCTGCACAAGCAGGCCGAGAGTTAGCAGGCACAGTGCGACGCAGCCCTTTCCGAATAAACCACACCACTGCACGCGACATGTCATTCGCCCCTGCACGGCTAGTCCGCCAGCCGGTCATCGAAGGGGTTATTGAAATACTGCGCGCCGATATCCAGCCACTCCGACAACAGGCGCAGTTCCGGCGCGCTGAGCAGGCCCACGTGGTCGACCGTGTTGCGCGTGGCCGGAAGGGGCGTGCCCTCGTCGTCCATACAGTTGGGCGGCGCGGCCGGCGAATCCGGCGGACCGCAGGCACCGCCTTCGAAGCAGGCAAGGAAGCTGTCGCTGCCGTTGGCGCTACCGGCGCGCATCGTCGCGCGCAGCGGTAGGGTCTGCGTGGTTACGATCTCGTTGCCCTGCTCGTCGATGTCTGTACAGATCCACTGCCGGTCACCGAGCGCGCCGTTCACGTCCACCCACTGCTCCCGGTCGCCCGAGAGCAGTTCCCGGTAGGAGGTGTAGTGGTCGGGATCGATATCCGAGGCCCCGGCGGTGAGGTCGAGCTGGCCCGCGGGCACCAGCGCATCGGCCGTACTCTGGTGGCAGCCCACACAGGTATCGAACGGGTTGCCGTCGGCGTCCAGCCGCGCTTCGCGCACGCGCTCCCAGATCGGCTGGATGTGATCGATATAGTTGATCACGATGCGGCTGGCCTGGCCCGGGTCGAAGCTGTCCACGACGAGGGCGCGCTCCGGTGGTATGTCGGTCCACCCGGACGGGTACGCGAGGTTGTCAATCGCCGCGTCGGCGGGCAGCGCCGGATCGTGCCATTCGTCGGTATACACAGGCTCCAGTGACAGGTCGCGCTCGGCGACGGTGGGATTATCCAGCGGCCTGTGAAAGTCCCACACGCCGGCCATGCTCTGCCCCGGCTCCGTCGCGAACAGCTGCGCCACGTCGGTGCCGGGAAAGCCCAGGCCCCCGCCGAGGGCGACCGCCCCGGGATTCGACGAGGGCGGCTGTGAATCCAGTCGTCCGTGGGGCAGCGTGGAGGACCGGTCGTGGCACCCCGTGCAGCGCAGGATCTCCCCCGCCCCCAGCTGCAGCCAGTAGTTGTGCCGCGCACCGATGCGCCGCGCGTTGGCGTCG
>JAWVYG010000281.1:0-4884 GCA_033722815.1 Halioglobus sp. | reverse complement strand
CGATCTTCGATATCGATGGTATGTACAGCACCCGGTCGGAGGCGTTTGAATTGACGAAGAGGATATTCGATGAGTTCTACCGGGAAGTGCTGGAGAATGGTTCACTGCCCATTATCGTCGTATTCCCCGATATGTACGATCATGGCCGCAGCCGTGCCGGTAAAGTGAGGCGCTACCAGCCGCTTCTCGACTACTTTGACGATGCCGGGTACCGCTATATCGACATTCTGTCTGCCATCGAGCCGGTGGAGTCGAGGCTGTCGGTGGACGACCTGACCGTCGCCTGGGGCCATTTCTCCCCACGGGGCAATCAGATCATCGCCTTCCATATCTACCATCACCTGAGTAGGTTCTACGCGCTGAGCCCCGTGAGGGTGGAGAAGGCAATGCTGGAGGAGCAACGAGCGCGGGGCATTGTACTGCCCGGCACCTCCGGGCCGCCCTGATGAATCGCGGCGGCTATAGTGATGGGCCGGGGCGGGCGATGCCGTAAACAGTGGCGGGACGCAAAGGATGTCACCAGCTCCAACGCTGCAGCGCGTTGTTGCAGGAGGGGTGGTAGGCAGCTGCGCGATTCTTCAGGCCATTTGGCATGACCCTGTGTATCAGGTCTACCCGTTCCCAGCGGTTGATCGAGGGCGCCCCACTCGATGAGCCCGGCCAGGCTGAAACGCTCAGTCCACGGCGAAGTCAGATATCTGGATTTCCGAACCCACGTCCGCATAATCGCCGGCACTGCGCTGTGCACGGAATTCACCCCAGTTGATCGGCCGGTAACGAGGTTGGCCAGTCAGCGGCGCATAGGTATACGAGTAGGCGGGGTTCAGGAAGTAGGGCATGCTGATGCGAGACGTCTGTGAACTCGCCACCACGCGATGCAGGGGAGCCAGGTAGGCATCGTTCGACCATACCTGTACCACGTCCCCGATATTGATGATCACCGTGCCGCGCTCGCACTCGACGTCAGTCCACCCACGCTCCGAGTAAAACTGCAGGCCCGGCATGCCATCCATCAGCAGAACGGTCACGGCGCCCGCATCGGAGTGATGACTGATACCCAGCTCACCGGCAGATGCGACGAGACCGGATGTGTCTGTCGCCGGGTTGGGGCACGGCGGGTAGAAGTTGAGGCGCAGGAAACTCGAATGCTCCCTGAACGCCTCGTCCAGGTCGATGTTGGAATTGAGGCAGGCCGCCAGCTCATCGACAATTGTCAGCGCGGTGCGGTGCATAGCGTCAGCAAGGTGTGACAGTGTCTCCTTGAACCCGGGCAGGTCAGGCCATTGCGGTGTCGCGCCCTTCAGGGGGCCGGTAAAGACCGGCGGGCCGATGTCCAGGATTTCTTTCCAGTCGCGCTTGTTCTTGGTGAGTTCCGCGTCGTTGTAGCCCCAGCAGTTCGTCGCGCTGCGACGTAGCCGCGCCTTCGCTTCTTTTGGCTGCTGGAAGAACTGCTGCGTGGCGCACAGGCCCGCCTCGATCAGGCCGGGCTCCATGCCGTGACCCTGCAGTGCGAACAAACCGGAATCGCGGCACGCCGCGTCCAGTGCGGCATGATCGAGGCTTTGCAGGTCGATTGTTGGGATCATAGGCGGTAACAACCTTGACTCGGCGGCTGGCGACCGCAACTGGCTCGCCGGGGCAACAGGTTTCCCGGTAGAGGGTTCCATGTCGGCTGCCGGAATTCAAGGCAAATCACATCACATGGCCTGCGTGTGAGGAACGCCTGAATAAAGTGCTTGCACGACAGCCGCCGTGGCGGCGCCAGGCCTTGCGCCGGACGCCAGCGGGAAGTGGGAGACCCGACCCCGGTTGGCCTGTTATCGATATGGCGCGATGTAAGCCTCGTCGTGCGCGTCGGCAACGGTTTGTGCGAGGGCTTTAAGGTCTGTGATGTAACCGGGGTCATGGGCATAGGTTGTCAGGTCGATGTCATAGATCGCGCGCAACCAGATCAACCGGCCGAGGTCCCTGAGGATCGGGTCGGCGTGACCGAGGGTGTCGTTCTTGAATATACCGTCGCCCGTACCGCTGGTGAGCCCCTCTACGTCCGGGAGGTTGCCCGCGTCGAGCAGCTTGCGCAGTTCGACCGCAGCGTGCCCGTAGGGCAGGCAAAATATCTCGACGCCGGGGTATTCGGCACGCAGTGTGTCCACACTCGCGTGTACCACTGCTAGAAAGTTGTCTGTTTCGGCTTCGTAGACGGCGGTGGTCATCGTTGCAGGCGTGGGGAGCCACGGGGCAAGGATCGCAAAGCGCGTATTGGGATTTCGCGCCAGCGCGTAGTCGATCCAGACGCGATAGCCGTCCAGGGTGGCGGGCAGGGCCGTCATGGCGAACAGGTCGACATCGCCGTCGTCGAGAATTGCCCTGATTTGAGGTCCTTTCGTGGAGTTGTCCCACAGCGCCTGGGGTGCGCCGGTAAGCCCGCCGGAGGTGACCGCGTTGTGGTCGTGGCCGGCAATGCCCGCCTGCGCTGCGTGGCTGGGCATGCCGGAGGCGAAGGGTGCGACAAAGCTGTTGCCGGTAAACAGCGCCTTGAACCCGGAGCTCTGGAAGGTCGGGTCAAGGAAAAACACCTGCAGCGGGTCATCCAGGATGGCGGTCAGCGCGGCGTTGCCGGCAAAGCCGACAGTTGTCGTCAAGTGGCACGGCACCAGCGCATCGCCGCAGAAGCTGCCGACCTTTCGTTTCCAGTTCTTGAACGTGAATCCCGCCGCGGGCTGCGCGACAAAGGTCTCATCGAAGAAGATGTCGACGACGTCCACGGTACAGACCTGTCCGGCGGCGCAATTGATGTTGCCCGAGAGGGTGGCCACTCCGCCGCTGGTTGGCGCCTGGATTTCAATTTTGCACGCCGCGAGCGCGGTGGCGGCGACAATCAGTAATAGGCTTCTGAACATTCTGCTTCCCTTATTTTTTGCAGTGCCTTTTGCCGGCCGGGCATACGGGCGGGGCCCGCGTCTTTTGCTGCAATTATAGGTGAAATCGGGGGCGCGCGATGCCCGGCAGGGCGGTGAACCTGGCGTCGATCCCGGTGTCCCTGCGGACGAGTTCACAGATTAAGTATTTCTCTGCCATACCATGCCGGGCCCGGGGCGCCGGTTAGACACCGGGGCGGGGTGTTGTGGTAACTTGCCGTAAGGAGTACGGAGACAGTTTGTCTGCCCCGGTAGCGAGGAAAGTACCATGTACGTGAGAATGTTGGTAATGCTGGGCATCGGGCTCCTGGCAACGGGTTGCGACGCGGGGAGCGATGCGCCCGACAAGCCACCCCAGGTGAATTCGTCACAGGGCGTTGCAACGGAGCGTGGCGGCACGATTACCATTGGCGAGGACAGCTGGACCATCGTTCCAGCCATTCAGTGCTCGGTCTACGGGGGCAACGTGGTCAACATTGCCGGGCACGCCGCAGAAGATCCCGGCCTCGAGATAGTGATCGATCACGGCGGACCCGACCAGGTGCGGGTCGGCTCTGACTCGGGCGGACTGTGGCATGCCGTCAGGGACAGCATCGAGATCACCATCGATGGCCGGCGCGTTTCGGGAAGGGCGATGTTTACCAGCTCGCCTTTCGGCACGGGTGACGCTGTGCAGGGAAGTTACGAGGTGAATTGCGGGTAAACGGCCTGGGGCAGTTGCCGGCAAATGCATGCAGCGAGCGAAGCGCGGATTCCGGCCAGGGTAATTCCCGAACAGCATGGCGTTTTCCAGTTCCCGGGTGAATCGAACACCTTTCTATGGGTTCATGGGGCGTCCCGCGTGCGGGCGTGTGAAAGGTGGCGCGGCGATGCCACTGCGTCAGGATTCTTTACGAACGTCGCTCACAGTGGCTTCGAGTCGACTGCGCCGACGCGTTAAGTCTTTGGCACTGGCGCGCTAATGTCCTGATGGTACGAATCTTGCAAAACATACTTGCAGTAGGGTTTTATGGTCAGTGACTGGCCAGGCAGAAGAAGAGGTTTCATCTCAATGGCTATAACAAAGAGCTTGTATCGATCAATTGTCCGCCTCGCGGCGCCACTGGGGCTTGCCGTTTCCGCAGTGCTGATCTCCCCGGTCGCCGGTGCCACGCTGATCGGCCAGACGATTGGCTGCAGTATACAGGTGGGCGGATCGGGTAACGTGGCCGTACCCACGAATCCTGTCGTGGGAGCGGGACCCGAGTGCGCGATCGACCCATCGCTATTTCCCAACTCGGTTGCCAATGCGGATTTTTTCGAGGAATCGGGTGACACGTTCCTCGACATTAATTTCGGCAACGTCGGCACGTTCCTGTTTTATGACTTTACCGACCTCTTCTGGCTGGACGACCCCACCGCGTTCATTAACGGTCTGGAGTTTGTCAGCGGTAACCTGTCGGACCCGGACCCCGAGGTCGCCTTCGACGCTCATTCGATCTCCATCTCGCTAGTCGATTTTGAGGGAATCCCCCAAAGCGCACGCTGGCGGATCAGTACCACCCCGGTCCCCATGCCCGGCGCTTTGATGGGTGTGGCCCTGTTGGGCATGTACCTCGTAAGAAGGCGCAAGCCGACGCTTAACAGCTGATCCACTGCTACGCTCCTGGCAGGCGGGTCCGGGTGACGGGCCTGCGTTGCGATAGTTGATGTCCTGCCTCGACGGTGCAGGCCTCCTCGAATCTGTTCGCAGCCGATAATGACACGGGGCTAATCCTCCCGCACTTTCGATGACAGGGGCCGGTTTCGCACTACGCTACGGAAACAGGTAAAGTCCGTCTGCCTAGAGATCAGTTCAGGAACGGGCTCTATGATGTACTTCATGACTTCGATAACCCGCAGCCTGGTCAGGGCCTCGCAGGGTTTACAGGTTGAAACGACAGATCGGTATGCCACAAGGCCCCTGACAGCGGGCCGCTGGTCCCGT
>JAWVYG010000280.1:0-4891 GCA_033722815.1 Halioglobus sp. | reverse complement strand
GGTCGTTTACCTCGTGTCGCAGTGGGCGCTGATCCACGAGGTGTTGCGCAACCAGCGCGATTACTCGGCCAACCTCACCGGCATACTCATCCGCGGGGCAGACGGCGCGCCGGAGTTGTTCGAACTCGCGCAGTTCGGCGGCACCATCGATGCACTGGCGAACGCCGACGAACCCTTCCACGCGGTACACCGCAAGCTGGTGCTGCCGCAGCTGAACGCGCGCGCGGTGGCGGCGCTGGAGGGTGAGGTGCGCCACTGGGCCGACGCCGCCGTGGCGAAGCTGGTCGCCGCTGGCGGCGGGGATTGCGTGGGCGCGCTGGCCAACGACATACCCGTCAAGGTCATGGCGCGGCTGGCGGGCCTGCCCGTGGAAGACGTGGACCAGCTGCTGGACTGGGCGTTCGGCGGCGGCGACCTGCTGGCCGGCACCGCGGACCTGGCGCGCATGGCGGCGCTGGGCGCCTCCACGTCGGAGCTTGCCGCGTACCTGAAAAGGCATTTTGAGCGCACCGCTGCCGCGGATTTCGATGAACCCGGCAGTGTGTTGCAGGAGCTGGTGCGCGGCGTGCAGCGGGGGCTGGTCGACGAGTCCGCCGCCATTGGCATCCTCGTGGTGCTGGTGGGTGCGGCGGGGGAATCCACTTCCAGCCTGGTCGGCAGCGCCATCCGCCTGCTGGCGCAGGATGCAGGGCTGCAGGGCCGCCTGCGGCAGCAACCGCACCTGATCGATGCCTTCGTCGAGGAGGTGGTGCGGCTGGAATCGCCCTTCAAGGGCCATTACCGGGTGGCGCTGAATCCCACGTCGCTGGGTGACACAGAACTGCCCGCCGGCAGCCGCGTGTTCCTGCTGTGGGCGGCGGCCAATCGCGACCCGGCGGTCTTCACCAACCCGGACCGGCTCGAGCCGGGTCGTCCGGACGGCGGCAACCATCTCGGCTTCGGCCACGGTATCCACTTCTGCATCGGCGCCCGGGTCGCGCGCATGGAGGCGCGGATCATCCTGCAGGAGCTGCTGGCGCAGACCCGGGGCTTCACGCTCGACCCCGCGCTGCCGCCGGCGCACGTTCCCAGTATCTTCGTGCGGCGCCTGGCCGCGCTGCACCTGCTGCTTGACGGCTGAGGCGTACTCGCCGCGTCGCCGCGTTAGTGCCTGGGCAGCCATTTCGCGCCCGCGGGCTTGAAACTATCAACTAATAGGGTTTAGTCTAGTGCGGAGAGGAACCCACACGACGAGGTAGAGCCCATGTCCGGCTGTCCGCATTTCGACCTGACGTCCCCCGACACCTTCCACGGCAAGGTGCCGCGGGATGTGTTCAAGTACCTGCGCAACGAGGAGCCGGTGTACTGGCACGAGGATCCGGCCCAGGGCGTCGGCTTCTGGGCCGTCACCCGCCACGAGGACCTGGACTTCATATCGAAGAACCCGCAGCTGTTCTCGTCCGAGGAGAAGACCTGCTACCTGATGGAACACCCGGCCGACCGCCTGGAGATCCTGCGCATGCAGCTGATCAACATGGATCCGCCGCACCACCTGAAGTACCGGCGCCTCGTGCGCAACGCCTTCACACCGAAGAAAGTGGACAGCTACGAGCCGCGCTTCCGCGAGATCGCGAAGGACATCGTGGACAAGGCCGTAGACGGCGGCGAGTGCGAGTTTGTCGAGGACATGGCGGCGGAACTGCCGCTGATCGCCATCTGCGAACTGATGGGCGTGCCGCTGGACAAGCGCCGCCGCATGTTCGAGCTGACCAACATCATGCTCGGCCTGGATGACCCGGAGCTGAGCACCAGCCAGGACGACGGCGAGCTGGCCATGGCCGAGATGTTCTTCCTCGCCCAGGAGCTGGCGGAGCACCACCGCGCCAATCCGCAGGACGATATCGTCAACGTGCTGCTCAACGGTACGGTGGAAGATGAGCCGCTGACCGACGAGGAGTTCTGTCACTTCTTCCTGCTGCTGATCCTGGCGGGCAACGAGACTACCCGCACCGTGACCTCCCAGGGCATGCGCAACCTGATGGAGAATCCTGAGCAGTACCAGATGCTGGTGGACAACCCCGAGCTGCTGGAGGGCGCCATCGAGGAATTCCTGCGCTTCAATCCCGCCGTGATTGCCTTTCGCCGCACCGCCATGGAAGACCTGGAACTGGGCGGCAAGCAGATCAGGAAGGGCGACAAGATCGAGATGTTCTACCAGTCCGCGAATGCCGATGAGGCGGTTTTCAACGATCCCGACGTATTCGATATCACCCGCGCCGAGCGCGAGGACGTGCGCAACAACCACCGCGCGTTCGGCGTGGGCGAGCACTTCTGCATGGGTTCGCACCTGGCGCGCCTGGAGCTGAAAGTGATCTTCGAGGAAATCCTGGGCCGTGTGCGCAACCCGCAATTCAACGGCGACGTGAACTACCTGCGCTCGAATTTTATCCACGGCATCAAGAAAATGCCGATCCGTTTCGACGTGGCCGAGGCGTGAGGCGCTATCCACCCCGGTGCGACTGCGGCGGGTGAGGCTCGGGACCCTGCGATGAAAGACTACAGGGGACAGTTCAACCCGGAACTGCAGCTGCAGGACCTGGACCACGCGCTCCTGGCCGAGTACGGCCGCGACATCATGCTGGCCAACCATATCCACGACCGCAGCGCGCTGCTGCCGGTGACGCTGAAATTCGGTATGCAGGCACAGACACAGGTCGCCTGCGACGAGTGGATGAGCACCAGCCCGATCTACAACCAGCGCAACCGGGAATTTCTCAATATCCACGGCGACGACGTCAGCGTTGCCCTGAAGACACTGCAGGTGGATATCGGCGCACCGCACAACTACCTGAATTTCCATTACGAGGTCGTGTCGCGCGACGAGGGCTACTTCTGGACCAGCACCTGTGGGCCTTTCAACCATGTGTTCAGGATGTCCGGCGGCGACGAGGCCCTGCAGACGCAGATCTGCCATCACATGGAAGACCCGACCTTCGACGCCACGGTCATGGCGGTCAACCCGCAGATGCGCTGCCGGCCGGTGCGTCGTCCCCCCGTGGCCTCGATTCCCGAGGCCGGGCCCTGCAAGTGGCTGGTAACGATACAGGAGGATATCGGTCTCGTTGAAGACTGCCCTCACCTGGCACATACCTCGCAGACGCTGGCGGCGAATTTCGAGTTCGAGTCACTGCCTGGCGACGGCCAGGGCCTGGCCGACTACAGCGGCGATTTCAAGCGCGACTTCTGTCTCGAGGACCTGTGTCACGGCACCCTGGCCACGCTGTGCAGGGAGTTCATGCTGGACGTGTTCCTGCTCAACTACGCCTGCTACCACGCCATCGCCAACAACCACGGCGAGGAACACATCATCGACATGGCGCAGGAGCAGTACCATCACCTGGCGCCGGTTACCGTGCACCGGCTGCGCAACGCGTTCGACATCGAGGGCGACGATATCGACGCCATCCTTAAAATACTGCAGCTGAACCCATTCACGCCGCACGATTACTTCGACGTGGGTTATGCCGGGGTGTCGGCGGTGCGCGGCCTCGTGTGGCTGCACGACTGCGCCGGGGTGCGCGAGCCGGTCAAGCGCGGAATCGCAAGCCTCATGGTAGAGCGGCCGCAGCGGCCCGGGTTCCACAGGATGGTAGAGGAGGTGAATCCGCGGGCGCGTGTTCGACAGGTGGAGGTAGCCGAGGTCGCGCCGTTCACCGACACGGACAGCGTCGTCCTCGCCTGGGAGATCGTCATCGATGCGCAGGCCGAACCCGCCCGGCGCAGCGAGTGGGCCGACGTGACCGGGCAGGACATGTGGGACCACGACAACCGCCGCCACGTTTACCTGTACGATCGCTACGACGCCTTGCCTGCCTGAGCAGGTTTCCGCCGCAGCCGGCAAGACGTGTCAGTCGGGCGTGACCGTTCGCTGCGCGTCGTCTTCCACGTCCCCGGGCAGCAGCAGCCGCACGCACGTGCCGTCGCCGGGTACGCTGTGCAGCTCGACCCGACCGCCGATGTCGGCGGCGCGGTGGCGGATGTTCTCCAGCCCGCGGCCGTGCCCGGCGGGCCCGGCCATGCCGCGACCGTTATCCCAGATCTCCAGGCCGTATTCCCCGGTGGAGGGCTCGTAATCCAGCCTGACGCCGATCTTCGACGCACCGGAGTGCTTGATGGCGTTGTTCAGGCATTCCTGTACGATGCGCAGCACCTGCAGCGCCCGGTGGGGTGACATCGTGTTGAGCATCGGCGTCTCCGCGATGTGCCACTGCACGTCGAAGCCCCCCGCCTGCAGCACCGGTTGCATGCGATCGCGCAGCGCGCCGATCAGCAGGCTGAGATCCTCGCCGTCGATGTCCAGCGAATCGAGCATGAGGCGCATGTCGGTCAGCGCCTGCTGTACGACGTCGTGCAGCAGTGTGCGATCTACCTCGGGCTTGTCCGCGATGGCGAGCAGCGACACGAGGTAGCCGCCCAGGCCGTCGTGCATGTCGCGCATGATGGACTCGCGCTGGTCGGCCAGCGCCGACGCCTTCTCCAGGTCGACGATGCGCAGCGCGCGCGCCTCGCTGCGCTGCTCCAGCTCCCGCACCAGGACTTCGCGTTCATCCAGTGCGGCGACGAAGCGGCGCAGCACCATGTAGGCGAAGACGCCGAGCAGCAGCGGCACACCGAGGATGGCCAGCTGTCCCGACGTGCGCGTGAGAAAGCCGAAGACCAGCAGGTTGTCATAGGCCACCAGCACGATGGCGATACCCAGGCTGAGCATCAGGCAGTAGGCTTCGAAAGTAGAGTGCCGCCATATCAGCGGCAGGCTGCGGGCGAAGGCGAAGGACACCAGGAACACCGCGATGGTCGAGCTGACTTGTGCCACTGTGTAGAACACGATCGAGCCCGAGGCTGCGAAAGCCGT
>JAWVYG010000279.1:0-4916 GCA_033722815.1 Halioglobus sp. | reverse complement strand
TGCCCGGGGAGCGATACAAACCTGGGTACCCACCCCTTTTTTCTGGCCCGGCCTTGGTTCTGCCCTTAAAATCGTGGTCTGTCCCCGGGACGTTCTATCCCCAACAATACGCTACAGCGGTGAGCGACCCTTGCTGGCGGCGATACGCATGCGCAGCGCATTGAGCTTGATGAAGCCCTCCGCGTCAGCCTGGTTGTAGGCACCGGCATCTTCCTCGAAAGTGGCGATGCTCTCGTCGAACAGGCTGTCCGCCGACTGGCGGCCGGCGACAATGACATTGCCCTTGTACAGCTTCAGGCGCACCTTGCCGTTGACCACCTGTTGCGAATCATCGATTGCCGCCTGCAGCATGTTGCGCTCGGGCGACCACCAGTAGCCGTTGTAGACAAGTTTGGCGTAGCGCGGCATCAGCTCGTCCTTCAGATGCGCCACCTCACGGTCCAGCGTCAGTGACTCGATGGCGCGGTGGGCCTTGAGCATGATGGTGCCGCCGGGTGTCTCGTAGCAGCCGCGGGACTTCATCCCCACGTAGCGGTTTTCCACGATGTCGTCGCGGCCGATGCCGTTGGCGCCGCCCACCTTGTTCAGGGTCTCGAGGACTGTGGCGGGGCTCATTGCCTCGCCGTCGATGGCGACGATATCGCCGCGCTCAAAATCCAGCTCGATGTACGTGGCGGTATCGGGCGCGGCCTCCGGGCTCACGCTCCAGCGCCACATGTCCTCCTCCGGTTCGTTCCAGGGGTCTTCCAGCAGGTCACCCTCGTAGGAGATGTGCAGCAGGTTGGCGTCCATCGAGTAGGGGGACTTCTTCTTCGCGCTGGCGAAGTCGACCGGGATCGCATGATCCTCGCAGTACTTCATCAGCGACTCCCGCGAACCAAGGTCCCACTCGCGCCAGGGCGCGATCACCTGGATGCCCGGCTTCAGCGCGTAGGCGCCCAGCTCGAAGCGCACCTGGTCATTGCCCTTGCCGGTGGCGCCGTGGGAGATGGCGTCGGCACCTGTCTCGTTGGCGATCTCGATCAGGCGCTTGGCAATCAGCGGCCGGGCGATGGACGTGCCCAGCAGGTACTCGCCCTCGTACACGGTGTTGGCGCGAAACATGGGGAAGACGAAGTCGCGCACGAACTCCTCGCGCAGGTCGTCGATGTAGATCTCCTTGATGCCCATCGCCTCGGCCTTGGCGCGAGCCGGCTCCACTTCCTCGCCCTGGCCGATATCGGCGGTGAAGGTCACCACCTCGCAGTCGTAGGTCTCCTGCAGCCAGCGGGCGATCACCGAGGTATCGAGGCCGCCGGAATAGGCCAGTACGACTTTGTTTACATCCGCAGACATGTCTTGTTAGCTCCGAGCAGGTCGTTGAAAAGGCGGCACATTCTACTCTTGCCGGGCGTGAAATCCCAGCGCAGGGGTTGGGGATGGAGCTGCCCGGGGACAGACCACGATTGTCCCAACAGGCCGTCGGCCTGTTGGGAAAATCGTGGTCTGTCCCCTCGCGTTAGGTCTGTCCGCTGGTTGAGGTCAGCGCAAGACAACCGGCAGGGACGCGGTGCCGCGCAGCAGTATGCCCTCCGGCTCGACGGCGCGGCCTGAGTCAAGGCGCAGGTCGGGGAAACGCTCGGCGACGATGCGCAGGGCGGTGGCGAGGTTCTTCTGTGCCAGGTGCATACCCGGGCAGGTGCGCAGGCCGGGGCCAAACGTGAGCAGTGTGCGCGTATCGCGGCCGATGTCGAAGCGATCGGGATCGTCAAACACGGCCGGATCGCGGTTGGCCGCGGCGATGCCGAACAGCACGGGGCTGTTCGCCGGGATGGTGATGCCCGCCACCTCGATGTCGCGTTCCGGGTTGGAAAAGCGGGGCTGCGCGGCCACAGGCGGGTTGAAACGCAACAGCTCCTGCAGCGCACCCTCCTGGCTTGCCGGGTCCTCCACGCACTGGTGCCACGCCCCGGGGTGAGTGAGAAGCGCGTGGAACAGGTTGCTCATGGCGTCGGAGGTGGTGGTGGCGCCCGCGGTGAAGAACAGGCGGATATGGGCGAGGATGGACGCATCGCTGACCGGCCCGCCCTCCACCTCGGTGTCGTGTATCCAGCGGCTGATCTGGTCGTCCAGCGGCGCTGCACGGCGCGCATCGAATACCGGCCGGGCTATGGCATCGAGCCGTTCGTTGGCCGCACGGCTGGCCGCCGCGTCGCGCCCGCCGAACATCAGGTCCATCGACATCCGGTAGTAGTCCCGCTCCTGCTCGATGGGCAGGCCGAGCTGTTCGCAGATCACGCGGAAGGCATAGCGACGGGTGAACTCGGGCACCAGGTCGACCCGTTCCAATCCCTCCAATTCGTCAAGCAGCTCGTAACCTATCTGCGCCAGCCGCTGCTGGTCCATGCGGTCCACCGCGCTGCGGCGGAAGGACGTCGTCATCGGCGGGCGCCACAGGCGGTGGCGTTCCTCGTCCATGGACATGAAGGTTTCGCCGATAAAGGGCAGGGAAATGATCTGGTAGGCGTGGCCCGGCGGGAAGTGCTCGCCGTTGCGCAGTGCATCCGCCAGCGCGCCGTGGGACACGATGTAATACGCCGTCGCGCCCAGGGCGTTTACCGGGACAATACCGCCCATCGCGCGCAGTTTGTGCAGCTCGGCGGCGAAGCGCGCGCCCGGCAGCGGGTCGTAGAACCAGTCAATCATGCGGGGGAACTGTAACAGGGCCAGCGGCGCCCGCAACCGGGCGGCAGTGAGGGGCGCTCAGAGGGCCGCCTGACGATTGTGGTAGTATGCGGGGCCCGATTCCACTGGCACAAGGTGTCTCGTGTCCGAGCTTACCCTTACCCGTCCCGACGACTGGCACGTCCATCTGCGCGACGGCGCCGCACTGCCACAGACCTGCGCCGACATGGCCCGCTATTTCGGGCGCGCCATCGTGATGCCTAACCTCACGCCCCCGGTGGCGACGGTGGCGGACGCCCTGGCCTACCGGCAGCGCATCCTGGGCGCAATGGCCGGCCTGCCGCGGCAGTTCGAGCCGCTGATGACGCTGTACCTCACCGAGGCGACGAGCGCCGAGGAGATACGGCGCGCGGCGGACAGCGATCACGTCTACGCGGTGAAGCTCTACCCGGCCGGTGCCACGACCAATTCCGCTGCGGGGATCGACCACCTCGACGCCATCTACCCGGTGCTGGAGGCGATGGAAGCCGCCGACCTGCCGCTGCTGGTGCACGGCGAGGTGACCGACCACGAGATAGATATATTCGACCGCGAGAAAGTCTTCATCGAGCGCCACCTGGAGCCCATTACCGAGCGCTTCGAAGGCCTGCGCGTGGTGCTCGAACACATCACCACTGCCGATGCGGTGCAGTTCGTCTCTGCGGCGTCGCAGAAAGTCGCGGCGACGATCACCGCGCACCACCTCATGTTCAACCGCAACGACATGCTTGTGGGCGGAATCCGCCCGCACTACTACTGCCTGCCCATCCTGAAGCGCAACATCCACCAGCAGGCGCTGCTGCAGGCGGCCACCTCGGGGAACCCCAGGTTCTTCCTCGGCACGGACTCCGCACCCCACAGCACCGCGAGCAAGGAATCATCCTGCGGCTGCGCCGGCGTCTACACCGCCCACGGCGCGCTGGAGTTCTACGCACAGGTGTTTGAGGAACAGGATGCGCTGGACTTGCTGGAGGACTTCGCCAGCCACTTCGGGCCGGATTTCTATGGCCTGCCGCGCAACACCGAAACGGTGACCCTGAAGCGCGAGGACTGGCATGTACCCGCTTCACTTCCCCTGGGCGATACCGGCGGCCTGACGCCGCTGTCCGCGGGCCAGACGCTCGGCTGGCGGGTTGTCGACGGCATTGACTGAGTCCGCGGACAGCCCGGCTCACCGCCTCAGCGAGCGCTTCCGCGGCTTCCTGCCCGTGGTGCTGGACCTGGAGACCGGCGGCTTCACCGCCGCCACCGACGCCATCCTCGAAATCGCGGCGACCACCCTGCGCATGGACGACGAGGGAATGCTCGGCGTGCACCGCACTCACAGCTACCACGTCGCGCCCTTCGAGGGGGCAAATATCGAACAGTCCGCACTGGACTTCACCGGCATCGATCCCTACCACCCCTTCAGGAAGGCGATCCCGGAATCCGAGGCGCTGGGCGACCTGTTCCGGCTGATCCGCAAGGAAATCCGCGACCAGGGCTGCACGCGGGCCATACTGGTCGCCCACAACGCGCACTTCGACGCCGGCTTTATCAACGCCGCGGTGGCGCGCTGCAAGATCAAGCGCAACCCCTTCCACCCGTTCACCTACTTCGACACCGCGACGCTGTCCGGCCTGGCCTACGGGCAGACGGTGCTGGCCCGGGCCTGTGCCGAAGCCGGCATCGGTTTCGACAACGCCGAGGCGCACTCGGCGGCCTACGACGCCGAGCGCACGGCGGAACTGTTCTGCGATATCGTCAATCGCTGGAAGGAATCCGGCGGCTGGCTGCCCGACTTCAAGTAACCCGCCGCACCGGCGCGAGCGTCAGTCCTCGCCGCTGATCTCGTTCAGCAGGTCGCCCAGCGCCGCCATGAGATCGTCGAGCTGCGCCATCCCCAGCAGCTCGTACTTCAGCGCCTCCTCCAGCGGCAGCAGCTGGATCAGGGTGTAGCCGACACACCAGGCGTCGTTGTAGTCCAGCGGCAGGTTCATGCGCTGCACGTGGGGATGCTCCTCGAGACTGCGCAGCACATCCAGCAGCGGAAGCCAGGTCTCCTTCAGCAGCTCCGGTTGCGGTGCATCCAGCACGTCCACCTGCCCCACGACCAGGCCGTTGGCGCGCGCGGTGGTATCGAACAGGTCGAAGCGCTGCCCGCCCTCGATGGTGATGCCCAGCAGTCCGTTGGCGAGCTGGTCCCAGTCGACGATCCTGGCGGTGGTGCCGTA
>JAWVYG010000278.1:0-4918 GCA_033722815.1 Halioglobus sp. | reverse complement strand
TGGTCGAGCGCCAGGCGCGCCTGGGCGGCTCGCTGGTGCTGGCATCGACCGTGCATAGGGACAACCAGCGTTTCCTCGACTGGCTACGAGCGGAAATCGCTCGCCTGCCGATCGAGTTGCGCACGGGCGTAGAGGCGGACGTGCAGCTGTTGCGCAAGGAAAATCCGGATGCGGTTATCGTCGCTACCGGCGCCCGCATTGCCAACCCGCAGATCGACGGGCTCGCCTCCACCAGGGTCCTCACCGGAGCGCTTGTGCGCCAGCTGCTGTACGGTCGGCTCGAGCGCGCCGAAGCCTGGCGCCTGCCCGCGTGGCAGGCGCGCCTGGCTGGCGCCGTTCTGCCGCGACTGGAGCGCTGGCTGTCACCCCGCGTGCTGCGCTCCGTGAGCCGGGCCTGGATGCCGCTGGGGCGGCGCGTGGTGATCGTGGGGGGCGACATCGCCGCGGTGGAGCTCGCGGAATTCCTCGCCCGGCGCCGCCGCCTGGTCTACCTGGTTGACGGCGGCAACAAGCTGATCCCGGAGGTGGGCAAGAAACGGCGCCACGAGCACATGGATCGTCTCGACAGCCTGCGCGTGACGGTGAATACGGGCGTCGAGGTACAGCGCATCGAAGAGGGCTGCGTCGTCATTCGCACACTGTCGGGTGAGCGCAGGATAGAGGGCGACACTATCCTGGTGGCCGGAAACCCCGTGGCGGACACGACACTGGCCGACGAGTTCCGCGCCGCCGGCTTCGCTGTGCACACAATCGGCGACTGCACCGGCCTTGGCCTGATCGCTGGCGCTACCGCCGACGCGGCACAGGCCGTGGCGGCAATCAGTGCGGCGGGCTTACCACTGCGCTTTCGATGTTACATGTCGTCCTCTTGCCCTTTGCCGCCGGGACCGTTTCTCCGAATATCAATTTGCAGCGGCACCCAGTAGAATTTCCCACCAAGAACACCACCGGGGAGATCAGTGGCACAACCTTGCATGGCCTCGCGCGATGGCCGAATCCGCCGGACGGGCGACAGGCTGCCGGCCTGGAGTAGCCGTCGGTGCAGCTGATTATCAATGCACTGGCACTGCGCCCGCCAATGACGGGTGTGGGGCACTACACGTACCACCTGCTGCGACAGCTCGAACAAATCGATGAATTGGAAGCCATCCACTGTTTCAATGGCGGCTGGCTCAGTGGTGAGGCCCAGCTGGCCGCCAGTGCCGGGCAGATGGCCTCGGCGCATGGCGATGCGGGCCGGCTGGGCCGGGGCGTGCAACAGCTGCGGGACGCGGTAGCGCAAGTGCCGGGCGCCAAGGCATTGTACGACCGCATGCTGGACCGGCGCTTCGAGAAGTACGCGAACGGACTGCAGCGCGCTGTGTATCACGAGACCAACTTCATCCTGAAACCCTACGCCGGCCCCACGGTGGTAACGGTGCACGACCTCTCGCATATACGGCATCCAGAGTTTCACAAGCCGGAGGTAGTCGAGGTACTGAATCGTGAGCTGCCGCAATCGATCGAGCGCGCCGATCATGTCGTGGTGGTCTCGGATGTCGTGCGCGACGAGGTGCTGACGCACTTTGCGATCGCACCGGAGCGCGTCACCACTGTCTACGAAGGCAGCGAGGAGCGCTACCGGCCCCGGACGAAGGAGGAGTGTGAAGACGTGCTCGGCCGCCTCGGCCTCGGCTACGGCAAGTACGTGCTGATGGTGGCCACACTGGAGCCGCGCAAGGGCGTGGATGTCCTGCTGGACGCCTGGCAGGCGCTGCCACAGCCGTTGCGCGATGAGTACACGCTCGTGCTGGCGGGCAGTTCCGGTTGGCGCAACGAGGGCCTGATGCGGCAACTCCAGGCGATGATCGACGGCGGCGGCGTCAAGTACCTGGGTTATGCCGATACCGACATCCTGCCGCAGTTGTTCTCCGCCGCTGCTGTATTTGCCTACCCCTCCGTGTACGAGGGGTTCGGTTTGCCGGTGCTGGATGCGATGGCGAGCGGCGTTCCGGTGATCTGCCGGCAGGGCACCTCGATGGCAGAGTTCTCGCGCGCGAGCTGCGTACTGTGCGAAACCGGCGACGCGCAGGAGCTCGTCGCCCGACTGTCTGTGCTTCTCGATGATGCCGGGTACCGTGACGAGGTCGTGCAGCGGCAGCACGCGGCTGCCGCCGAGCTGTCCTGGCAGCGCTGCGCGGCGGAGATGACAGCGATCTACCGCACACTCGTCTAACCGGGCCAGGCGACGCGCGTGGACTGTCAATCGCCGCTCGCAGGCAGTAGAATTTCCGGTGCCAACGATCATCCAGCCGACCGCTATGGACTGTCTTGCCCGGCGCCCATCGCGAGCCGCCCGGCAGGCCGGGTCCAACTGATCCTGCCGCGGAGAAGAATTCCTTGGAGCTGATTTTCAACGCAGAAGCCCTGCGTCCACCCGTGACGGGGGTCGGTCACTACACCTATCACCTGCTGGAGCAGTTCCTGCAGATGGAGGATGTGGACGTCGTTCACTGCTTCAGCGGCGGCAGCTGGCGAGACGGCGAGACCCAGTTGGCCATCAGCGCCGGTCAGATGGCGCAGGAACAGGTCGACACCGGTTCCGCGTCTGAGTTCGTGCAGAAGGTGCGCAGCGCTATCGGCGGCATTCCCGGCAGCAGGCTCCTGTACCGTCGTATTGCCGACGCGAGGTTTGCCCGTCAAGCCAATAAGCTGTCCGGCGCCGTCTACCACGAGACAAACTTTGTGCTCAAACCCTATGCCGGGCCCAGTGTAGTGACCGTGCACGACCTTTCCCATATTCGTCACCCGGAGTTTCACCAGAAGCGCCATGTGCAGCTCCTCGACCTGGAACTGCCGCGCAGCATCGCGCGGGCCGATCACGTTGTCGTCGACTCCCACGTCGTGCGCGAAGAGTTGCTGGATCATTTTGACCTGCCCGCGCAGCGTGTCAGTGCGGTTTATGCCGGTTGTGACGAACGTTACCGGCCGCGCCAGGAGGGCGATTGCGCGTCCGTGCTCGGTCCGCTGGGGCTCGACTACGGCAAGTACGTCCTCATGGTCGCCACCCTCGAGCCGCGCAAGGGCATCGATACCTTGCTCACCGCCTGGCAGGCGCTGCCGCCGGCATTGCGCGAGGAATACACGCTCGTGCTGGCGGGCAGTTCGGGCTGGCGCAACGAGGAGGTCATGCGAACCCTCGAAGCGATGATTGCCGCCGGCGGCGTGCAGTATCTCGGCTACGCCGATACGGACATTCTTCCCCGGCTCTTCTCCGGCGCGGCGGTGTTCGCCTACCCCTCGGTGTACGAGGGTTTCGGATTGCCCGTGCTGGACGCTATGGCCAGTGGCGTGCCGGTAGTTTGCAGGCAGGGCACCTCGATGGCGGAATTTTCCCGTGGGACCTGTGTCCTGTGCGAAAGCGGTGAAGCCGGGGAGCTCGCCACCCGCCTTGCGGCACTGCTGGAGGACGCGGGTATGCGCGAGCAGGTGGCGCGGCGCCAGCAGTCAGTGGCCGCTGAATTTTCCTGGCGACGCTGTGCCGAGGAACTGGTCGCCATCTACCGCCAGTTACTCTGACTGCAGCGGCGCGCGGTTGCGCGAGTGCGCGCCCCTAGGTGGTAATGATCAGTCGCAGCGCCTGCAGCTGCAGGTTCGCGTGGCGTATGTGCACGGCGCACTCCCGCATGCGGTAGCGCAAATTGTCCAGCTCGTCCTCGCGGAGGGAGGGATTGAACTCGCGCAGTGCGCTCAGGCGGCCAAGCTCGGCTGACAGGTCATCGCGCATGTGCGCTTCAGCCCCGTCCAGGATTCCCTGCAGCTCGGATTCGGCCTGCTGCCGCGCCAGCGACATCTTGGCCTCCACCTCGCTGTGCACCTGCTTGATGATCGCCAGCGCGGTCGGCTTCTTGACACTCTCGACCAGCTCGTTCAGTCGCGCATGCGGTACGAGTTGCGCGAGGTCCTTGCCCCGGGCATCGACCAGCAGGCGCAGGGGATGCAGCGGCAGGTAGCGTTCGACGCCCAGTTCCCGCGGCGCGATGCAGTTTACCGTGTACAACACCTCCAGCAGCATCGTGCCGGCCGCGACGCCCTTGAGCTTTATCGTGCCGATCGCGGCGTTACCCAGCTCCGTCGAGTGCACCATCTCCATGGCCTCGGCGACCATGGGATGCTCCCATGTCAGGAACTCCATGTCCTCCCGGTTCAGGCCCTTGAGCCGGCTGAAGGTGACGGTGCTGCCCTCGTCGCGCAGGTAGGGGAAGTGGCCGGTCAACATGTGCTCGGTGGGGCGCAGGACCAGGCTGTTCTCGGAGTGGTACTCCTGCTCGACCCCGAAGGCCTCGCACAGGGACTCGAAGTAGTCCTGCAGCTCGTCGCTGTCTTCCAGTTCGCCAATCTGCCCGATCAGCCCCTGTGCGACCTCCCGCCTGCAGGAATTGCGCTCCAGCAGCTTGTCGCGGCCCTCGCGCAGTTCGAGACGGGTCTGCTCCGTCAGCGCCGCGGTATCGTGCAGCAGTGCTTCGAACGCAGCCGTTGCGCCGTGCAGCTGGGCGTGCAGGCGCTGCTCGAAGGCCTGGTAGATCATGTAACCGGCGGAACAGCTTGAGCGGAACACGTCGAGGCCGCGATCGAACCATTCGAGCAGGGTCTGCTGGGCGGTATCGGCGAGGTAGGGGACGTGGATCTGCACGTCACTGGCCTGCCCTATACGGTCCAGCCGGCCGATGCGCTGTTCGAGCAGGTCGGGATTGAGCGGCAGGTCGAACAGGATCAGGTGGTGGGCGAACTGGAAGTTGCGGCCCTCGCTGCCGATCTCAGAACACACGAGCGTCTGCGCGCCACCCGACTCGTCGGCGAAGTACGCCGCCGCCCGGTCGCGCTCGATGATGGACAGGCCCTCGTAGAATGCCGCCGAGCGAATACCGGCGCGCAGGTG
>JAWVYG010000277.1:0-4925 GCA_033722815.1 Halioglobus sp. | reverse complement strand
ATCTCGGACAGTTCCGGCGCGGATACGCGCAGCGTGCTGGCGCAGCAGTTCCTTGCCGTGGTCGAGGAGACACGAGCCGGCGGCGACCCGGTGGACTGGGCCGGGCCGCAGGGCGATGCGCAGCCGGGCCGCGAGGCGCTGGCGCAACTGGCCCGCGCTACCGGCCACCACGTGGCGGCGCGCACACTGCGCCGGGGCGAGGACACGGTGGCAGTGGTCGTCATGGAACAAACATCCGCGCCCGCGCCGCCGGTGCAGGAACGCTTCGCCGCACTCGCGTCCTGGCTGGGCGCACTGCTGGCGCCCGGCACGCGTGGCGGCACCGGCGACACCGCACCCGGTCCGCTGGCGCGCCTGCGGCAGCGCTTCGGCCGCCGCGGCCTGTACGGCGCCGCCGCGCTGTTGTTGGCCGCGGTGCTGTTCCTCGCCGGCACCACCAACGACAAGGTGGTGGCGGACGCCACCCTGGAAGGGGCGGTGCAGCGCGCCGTGGTGGCGCCCTTCGACGGCTTCATCGCCGCATCCAGGCGCCGCGCCGGGGAACAGGTAAAGGCCGGCGAGGTCATGGCGCGGCTGAAGGACGAGGACCTGGCGCTGGAGCGGCAGAAGTGGAGCAGCCAGCGCGCCGAACTGCAGCGCGAGTACCGCAAGGCGCTGGCGGCGCTGGACCACGCCCAGGCGCGCATCTTCAAGGCGCAGGTGGAGCAGGCCGAGGCGGAGCTGGCGCTGCTGGACTACCAGCTGCAGCGGGTCGACCTGGCCGCGCCATTCGACGGCATCATCATCGAGGGCGACCTGAGCCAGCAGCTAGGCGCGCCGGTGGACCGCGGCCAGCTGTTGTTCCAGGTGGCGCCGCTGGACCGCTACCGCGTGGCGCTGGCGGTGAGCGAACGGGACATCGCGCGCATCCGCACCGGCCAGCAGGGTGCACTGGTGCTGTCCGCCCTGCCGGGCACGCCGCTGGAGTTTCGGGTGACACAGGTGGCCAGCGTCGCCAGCACCGCGGGCGGCGCCAACGAGTTCCGCGTGGAGGCGCAGCTGCAGGGCACCGCCGCATTCGACGAACTGCGCCCGGGCATGCAGGGCATCGGCAAGGTCGAGGTGGGCGAGCGCAGCCGCCTGGCCGCCGGCACCGGGCGCCTGCTCGGCTGGCTGCGGCTCAAGCTGTGGCAGTGGCTGCCGTGAGCGGACGCGGGTGACGGACATGGACCCGCAGCAGCAGTGGCGGGGCATCGCCGGGCTGCGCCTGGCGCTGCGGCCGCACATTCGCAGCCACCGGCACCGCTACCGCGGCCAGGCCTGGACCGTGCTGCAGGACACGCTGGCGCCCGCCTGTTACCGCTTCGACGCGACGGCCATGGCCTTCATCGACGAACTCGACGGCGAACGCAGCGTGGCGGACATCCTTGGCCGCGGCGGCAAGACTTCGCCGCCCCTTGCGCTGACGCAGGACGATATCGTCGCGCTGGTGGCGCAGCTGCACGCGGCGGAACTGGTGCAGGGCGGGCCCGCCCTGGGCGCCGGGGACATCGCCGCACGGCGCGCGCGCAAACCGCGCGGTGGCTGGCTGCAGCGCCTTATCAACCCCACCGCGATGCGCTTCCCGCTGCTCGACCCGGATACGCTGCTGCGGCGCTGGTCGGCGCCGCTGCGCGGCCTGTTCCGGCGCCGCACCGTCGTCGCCTGGGCGGCGCTGGTGGCGCTGGCCGTGGTGCTGGCGATCGCCAACTGGAGCGAACTTGCGCACCACGCGGTGACCCGCGGCGTGGCGCCCTACAACCTGTTGCTGCTGTTGGTGCTCTACCCGCTGGTGAAGGGCCTGCACGAGCTGGCCCACGGCATCGCCACGCGGCACTGGGGCGGGGAGGTGCACGAGGCCGGCGTGATGCTGCTGGTGTTCGTGCCGGTGCCCTATGTCGACGCCTCGGCCTCGGCGGTATTCCCGGACAAGTGGCGGCGCATCGCCGTGAGCGCCGCGGGTATCCTGGCGGAGACCACGCTGGCCGCGCTGGCCATGTTGCTGTGGCTGGCGGTGCAGCCCGGGCTGGTGCAGGACATCGCCTTCAACGTCATGGTGATCGGCGGCGTCGCCACGGTGCTGTTCAACGGCAACCCGCTGCTGCGCTTCGACGGCTACTACGTGCTGGCGGACCTCGTGGAGATTCCCAACCTGGCCACGCGGGCCAACCGCTACCTGCGCTACCTGGCGCGGCGCCACCTGCTGCGGCTGGACCCGGGCAGCAGCCCCGTGGTGGCGCCCGGCGAGGCGCGCTGGTTCGTCGGCTGGGGCGTGGCGGCATTTAGCTACCGCATCTACATCACGCTGGTGATCGCGCTGTTCGTGGCGCAGCGCTTCTTTATCGTCGGCACGCTGCTGGCGCTGTGGGTGATCTTCAACCAGATCCTGCTGCCGCTGGGCAAACTGCTGCGCTACCTGCTCTACGACGAGGAACTGGCGGCACAGCGCGCACCGACGCTGGCCGCCACCGCGGGCGTACTCGCGCTGGTGCTCGGCGCCGGGCTGCTGCTGCCGGTGCCGGCCTGGACCAACGCCGAGGGCGTGGTGAGCATGCCCGAGGATGCGCAGGTGCGCCTGGCCGGCGGCGCCTTCATCGACCGGGTGCTGGTGGCCGACGGCGCCCAGGTCAGCGAGGGGCAGCCGCTGTTCGAGACCAGCAACCCGCAGCTGCCGGTGCGGCTGGCGGTCAGCCGCGCACGCCTGCAGGAACTGCAGGCGCTGAAGACCTCGCAGCTCATGTCGGACCGCTCCTCAAGCGGCATCGTCGATGAACAGATCCGGGCGGTACAGGCGGAGATCGACCACCTGGTGCGCGACGAACAACTGCTCACGGTGCGCAGCCCGGGCAGCGGGCGCTTCCGCGTGGCCCACGGGCCCGACCTGCAGCAGCGCTACCTGCACGAGGGTGAATTGCTGGGCTACATCGCCCGCGACGGCGACAGCCGCGTGCGCGTGGTGGTGCCGCAGACAGCCATCGAGTGGGTGCGCGGCCGCACGCGGTACGTCGAGGCGCGCTACCCCGGCGATCCCGGTGTTGCCGTGACGGGCCGCATCCTGGGCGAGGTGCCCGCCATCGGCCGCCAGCTGCCCAGCCCCGCCCTGGGCAGCGCCGGCGGCGGGCGTATCGCCGTCGACGGCAGGGACCCGGACGGCATGACCGCGCTGGAAAACATCTACTTCGTCGACGTGCAGCTGCCCGCCGCCACCGGCGGCCGCTACATCGGCAGCGTGGTCCACATGCGTTTCGACCATAACCCCGAGCCGCTGCTGCGGCAGTGGTGGCGCTCGCTGCGCCAGCTGTTCCTGGCGCGGCTGGACGCGTAAAACTGGCACGCAACTTGCTTTTCCTCTTGAGGCGGCAAAAAAATCCGCGTCCCGCGCGGGTTTTTTGACGCTTTTGCGAACAAATGACGGTACTATGTTGGGATAAGGGCGCGCAGGGACGAGCCCGACCATAACGAGAACGACTTTGACAGTTTCGACAAGGCGGAGACCGGGCATCTTCTCTCTTGTGGCTGCGTTAGCGCTGGCCGGCCCTCCCCTCTCCGCCGCACCCCTGCCCCCCGTCGACTGCGTCATCACCCCCTACACCACCGTCGAGCTGAGCAGCCCGATTCCCGGCGCGCTGGCCGAGGTACTGGCGGAACGCTCCGACCAGGTCACCCGCGGGCAGGTCGTGGCGCGCATGTACTCCGGCGTGGAGCAGGCCACGGTATCGCTGGCGCGCGAGCGCAGCACCATGAAGGCGGAGGTCGAGCTGGAGAGCGTCAACCTGGCCTACGACCTGCGCGAGCAAAAGCGCCTGTCCTCCCTGTACACCGACAACCTGGTGGCCCAGAAAGCCCTCGACGACGCCGAGCGCAGCTACGCCCTGACCGGCTGGAAGCTGCAGCAGAGCCGCGACCTGCTGCGGCTGCGTGCACTGGAACTGCAGCGCGCGCAGGCCCTGCTGGAGCAGAAGTGGATTCGCAGCCCCATCGACGGTGTCGTCACCCAGCGCTACAAGCAAGCCGGCGAGTACGTCGAGGACCAGGCCATCCTGCAGATCGCCGAGCTCGACACGCTGGCGGTGGAGGCCATCGTGCCGATGGAGCTGTTCTACAGCATCGAGAACGGCATGTCCGCCGACGTGTACTCCGAGATAACGCCGTCGCGCCCGGTGCGCGCCGTGGTCAGCGTGGTCGATCGCATGGGCGACGCCTCCAGCGGCACCTTCGGCGTGCGCCTGACGCTGCCGAACGAGGACCTGAAGGTCCCCGCGGGCGTGAAGTGCACGGTGCAGTTCCTGCCCGACGAACCGCTCACGGCGCTGGCTCCGCGGTCGCGCCCGTCCACCGAGGGTCTGGCCATGGTCGGCATCGCGGACTACCGGGACAACCTAGCCGACCTGCCGACACCGACTCCGGCACCAAAGCCCGCCGCCGACTGGGCGCCGCGGGACTGGGAAACAGTGCAGCGCGAGGCACCGGCACCTACAGCCGCGGACGTGGCGGCAGCCGCTGAGGACGCAGCGCCGGGGGCGGACGGGTACGACGAGGGGGCACCGGACGACGGCGTCGCGGAGGCGGCGGGCGAGGAGAGCGCACAGTCGTCGCAAGTCGCCGCGGAAAGCCCGGCGGATGCCGGCGACGGCGTCGCGGCGGCCGACTCAGAACCCGAACCCGCCGGGGACGACGACGCGCTGGCGACTGTCTTTGCAGAGGATTTCGCGCCCGGCTACGACCCGGACCTGGACACGGACTGGCTCGATGCGGAGGAGACAGGGCAGGAAGCGCAGGAGGCCACCGCGCAGGAGGTGCAGGAAGAACTCGCAGAGGCTGCTGACGTCGAGCCGGTGGCTGCAGAGGACGACGCGGACACCGCGGCAACGGCTGTCGCCGATGCCGAGGCGGCGGCGACCGCCGCT
>JAWVYG010000276.1:0-4930 GCA_033722815.1 Halioglobus sp. | reverse complement strand
GCTACCAGGACGCCTACGGCAGACTGGTGGCGGACATCGGGGTGCAGACGGCGGCCGCGCAGGCCGGCAGTGAAACCGAGGGCGTGCTGCTGCAGCAGGCCGTCGCCGCGCGCGACAGTGTCTCCGGGGTCAACCTGGACGAGGAGGCGGCCAACCTGATCCGCTACCAGCAGGCCTACCAGGCGGCGGCGCAGATCATCGCCGTGGCCGACCAGCTGTTCCAGACCCTGCTCGGCGCGACGCAGCGATAGGGCGCCACTATGAGAATTTCAAGCGTACAGATGTTCCAGCAGGGGATCTCCGCGATCCTCAACCAGCAGGCGAAGCTCGCGCAGACTGAGCAGCAGCTCGCCACCGGGCGGCGTGTACTGACACCCGCGGATGATCCGGTAGCGGCGGCGCAGATACTCGATATCACCGAGGATCTCGCGCTCGTGGACCAGTACCAGCGCAACGGCAACCTGGCCCAGGGGCAACTGGCGCTCGAAGACACGATCCTGAACGACGTTGGCAACGTGATCCAGCGCGTGCGCGAACTGGTGCTGCAGGCCAACAACGCCAGCCAGGGCCCGGATACGCGGCGCGGTATCGCGACCGAGATCGAGGGCCGCATCGACGAGTTGCTCGCCCTTGCGAACACGCGCGACGCGAGCGGCGAGTATATTTTTGCCGGTTTCCAGGCGGAGGGAGAACCGTTCGCCCGGGCGGGAGCAGGCTTCAGCTACGCCGGTGACGACGGGCAGCGCTTCCTGCAGCTTAGCGCCGGCACCCAGGTCGCCGTGCGCGATTCGGGCAGGGATGTCTTCATGTCCGTGGCCAGCGGCAACGGCACATTTTCCGTGGCGCCCGACGCGGCGAATACGGGTACAGCGCTCGCCGGTCAGAACAGCGTCATCTCCACCTTTACGCCCGACCAGTACACGATCGATTTCAGCCAGCCCGCTCCTGGCGGCCCGATTACCTACCAGGTGTCGGACTCAAGCCCGGCGGTGGTGGCCAGCGGCACCTACAACGAGGGCGACTCGATACAGTTCGCCGGGGCCAGCATCGCGTTTACCGGCACGCCGGCGGACGGCGACAGTTTCGACGTGGCACCCTCGGTGAAGCGGGACATGTTCTCGCTGCTGCAGGGCATCGCCGACGACCTGAACAATTCCGGCACGGCGCCGGCGGACCTCGCGGCGCTGAACAACGCCATGGGGCTGGCACTGGACGAACTGGACCAGTCGCTGGGCAAGATCCTCGAGGTGCGCGCGGACGTCGGCGTGAGGCTCAATCTGGTGGAAAACCAGCTCGACATCAACGACAGCTTCAACCTGCAGTTACAGGAGACGCTGTCGGGGGTGCAGGACCTCGATTACGCCGAGGCGATCAGCCGCTTCAACCTGGAGCTGACGGCCCTGCAGGCGGCCCAGCAGGCGTACGCGAGGATGCAGGGGCTGTCGCTGTTCAACTACCTCTGATCGCTTGCGAAACCTGAAAAATTCACATTTTCCGGCGGCTGCGGCGCGTGGAGCCTGAATAGTTCACAAATTCTTCGTATCCGCACACAAAATTCCCCCCAAACGCTCGATTCTCCTAAAGTTTTCCCCCCCCAGGCCGACAAATCAGGTGTCGGCAGTGAGAATCACAGTCGATAGTGATTCAAACAAGAACCACCAGCCGTAACGGTTACCGGCAACGCTGGCACCACGGTGAGATAAAAAAGGGGACATCTCCATGGCACAGACAATCGCAACAAACATTGCTTCACTCAATGCCCAGCGAAACCTGAACAGCTCGCAGGGCGCTCTTCAAACTTCACTGCAGCGGCTCTCCACGGGCCTGCGCATCAACAGCGCGAAAGACGACGCGGCGGGTCTTGCGATCTCCGAGCGTTTTACTGCCCAGATCCGCGGCCTGAACCAGGCTGCCCGGAATGCCAACGACGGCATCTCACTGGCGCAGACGGCCGAAGGTGCGCTGGCTGAGGTTACCAACAACCTGCAGCGTATTCGTGAGCTGGCTATCCAGTCTTCCAACGCGACCAACTCCCAGAGTGACCGCGACGCGCTGCAGACCGAGGTCAGCGAACTGCTGAGCGAGATCGACCGCGTGGCGAACCAGACCCAGTTCAACGGCGTGCAGCTGCTGGACGGTTCCTTCTCAGGGGCGGTCTTCCAGGTAGGCGCGAACGCCGGTGAGACGATCACTGTTGCCTCTACCGCCGACGTGAACACAGGCGATATCGGCTCCGTGGACAGCACGACGATTTCTGTCAGCTCGGCACTGTTGACCGACTTTGCCACGGCCATTGTCGCGGGTGACCTCACCATCGACGGCGGCAACGGCAACGGTGCGGTCGATATCGGCCCGCTGGGTTCCGCCGGTAGCATCGCCGAGCGCGCAGGCCAGCTGGTCAACGCGATCAACGCAGTCTCTGCCCAGACCGATGTCGGCGCAGTCTACGACGCGGTTAACGGCCAGATCACCGTTCGCGGCGCGGGTGACATCACCTTCGCGGGTACCGGTACGGCTGCTGAAGTCGGCTTCGTAGCGGCAGACAGCGCCACGGCCACCACGACCACCGGCATCGATACGCTGGATATCTCCAGCTTTGCGGGTGCGCAGCTGGCCATCGACCTGGTGGATAGCGCATTGACCACGGTGAACTCGTCACGAGCCACCCTGGGTGCCATCCAGAACCGCTTCGAGTCTGTCGTCACCAGCGTACAGACCACCGCGGAAAACCTGTCGGCCTCTCGCTCGCGTATTCGCGACGCGGACTTCGCGGCCGAAACCGCTAACCTGACCCGTGCACAGATTCTGCAGCAGGCTGGTACAGCCATGCTGGCCCAGGCTAACGCCGCGCCGCAGAACGTGCTCGCCCTGCTGCAGTAAGGGGTTGATGGTCACGTTGATGGAAAATGACCAAGGGGCGGACTTCCGCCCCTTGTTCTCACCCCACGAGCCGGGCCCGACGCGGGCATGAACAAGGCTCAGGAGGTTTGGACATGTCAATTTCAGAGATTTCAAGGACCGGCCAGACGATAGGATTCACCACGGCCGGCCAGAATGGCGCTCCCGCCGAGGCGGAGCGGCAAGTTGTGTCGCCCAGCGGCAACGCATCACCGCTTTCGGGCCAGTCCCAGGCGGCTAACGATGCACCTGCGGCAGCGTCGCCAGAGCTGACCGAGAAAGCCGTCGCCATCGTCGAGGAGTTCCTCCAGAGCCATTCGCGCAGCCTGCAGTTCGAGGTTGATGACGAAAGCGGCATGGAGATCCTGACCGTGCTGGACGGCGAGACCGGCGAGGTTATTCGCCGTTTCCCGGCTGACGAGGTCGTAGCCAGCGCCCGCTATATCGCAGAAAACACGGCGGACGTCACAACAGGAGTTCTCCTGGACCAGGAGGGCTGATGAGTCGGCCGGACATGGAGTCTGGCACCGACTTTGCATACGTTTGCGTAAAGTGCCTGAGCCCAGAGGATCCGGGAGTAGAGATGCCGGGGCGGCAGGGCGGACCGGGTGACAGCCCGGGCGCGCAACTCAACGAGATACAGGGACGGGTGCAGGGATGATTACAGCGGCGGGAGTCGGATCGGGGCTCGATATCGAGAGCCTGGTGACCCAGTTGGTCGCAGCCGAGCGCGGGCCGGTGGAAAGCCGGATCCTGCAGCAGGACGCCCGCATTACCTCGGAACTGTCCGCCTTCGGCACCTTCAAGGGCGCCCTGTCCGCCTTCCAGACCAGCCTCGCGGACCTCAACGTTCTCTCAAGTTTCGGTCGCCGCACCGGCGTTTCCAGCAACAGCGACGTACTCGAGGCGACGTCCGACGGCACCGCGGTCAACGGCAGCTATGATATCGCCGTCACGCAGCTGGCCAAGGCCCACTCGCTGGCCAGCGGCAGCTATGCCACCACCGACGAAATCGTTGGCACTGGCACGCTGACACTGCGCTTCGGCACCACGGATTACACGCCGCCGGATCCGGGCCCGGAAGCCTACAACGGTTTCACGGTGAATCCCGAGCGCGGCGTCGCCACGATCACCATAGACAGCTCGAACAATACGCTGGAGGGAGTGCGCGACGCGATCAACGCCGCAGAAGTCGACGTCAACGCGACGATCGTCAATGACGGCAACGGCTTCCGCCTGCTGCTGAGCTCTCAGCAGACGGGGCTGGAGAACAGCATAGAAATCAGCGTGGACGATACCGGCGACGGTAACAGTACGGATGCGGCAGGCCTGTCGGCCCTGGCCTTCAACAGCGCCGCCACCAACCTCAGCCAGACCGTGGCCGCCCAGGACGCGAATTTCACCGTCAACGGACTTCCGATCAGCACACCGGAAAACGTCGCCAACGACGTCATCGAGGGCATCGACCTGACGCTGAAGGACGTCAGCGGCGCTACCCCGATCAATGTCAGCGTCAGCGAGGACACCGAGGCGCTGAAGGAGCTGATCACGGGCTTCATCGACGGCTTCAACAGTTTTGTCACGACCACCAACGCGCTGACCGCGTTCGACGTCGCCAGCGGCACCGGCGGCCCGCTGCAGGGCGACTTCTCGGTGCGCTCCATCAGCGGCCAGTTGCGCCAGGTGCTCACCAATGCCGTAGAGGGCTTCGACGGCCCGTTCAGCAACCTGAGTGAGCTGGGCATCGCGACCCAGGTGGATGGCACCCTTGCAATCAATGACACGACGCTCAATACCGTCATCGAGGAAAACTTCGACGACATCGTGGGCCTGTTTGCCGCGGTAGGCCTGCCTAGCGATTCCACGGTGAACTACCTATCCTCAACCGAGGACACGGTCGTCGGCAGCTACGCGGTAGAGATCACCCAGGCGGCGAGCCGCGGCCAGCTGGTCGGCGGTATTGCCGGTTTCCCGCTCACGGTAGACGCCAATAACGACGAGTTCTCCATCGCGGTGGACGGGATCAACAGCG
>JAWVYG010000275.1:0-4936 GCA_033722815.1 Halioglobus sp. | reverse complement strand
CGATGCCCTGCCCGAGGGTGCACCGCCCTACGGCCAGGAGCGGGCCTACACCTCACCAATCTGGTACCGGCCCTGACCCGCGACCGGGCGTCCTGAGACGCCGGCGCGCAGACCGGGTCGCGCCGGACGCTACTGGTTCGCAAAGCTGCGACGCAGTTCACAGCCGCGGGCGCCGCGGGACCTTCAGGCGCCCGCGCAGCCGTAGTAAGCTGTCTTGCGGGCCGGCACCGTCCCGGCCATTCCCTCTACGATGACACACAGCCGCCTGGCGTGCCGGGTATGGGTTTTGCGGTCGGGGCACCGCCGACGGCTCGGGCCAAGGTGCACGGTACACATTTTTGGCAAACCAAATGTCTATCCGCAGCAATTGACTGTAGGATTAGACCATTGGGTATGCTCTTGACAGAGGCAATAGAATGATAAACGACCTTGTTGATTTGAGCCTGATCTACGGCGACCAGAATCCCGTCGACCTGGCCATTCAGCTGCTCACCGCCATACTGCTCAGCTTCCTGGTGCGCTTTTACTACATGCGCTACGCGGCACCCATGGGCAACCTCGGCAACATCGGCAATGTGCTGCCGATCCTGTCCGTCGTCACCTTTCTCGTCATTCTCATCGTCAAGACCTCGCTGGCGCTGTCGCTCGGCCTCGTCGGCGCGCTGTCCATCGTGCGCTTCCGGGCGCCCATCAAGGACCCGATGGAATTGACGTTCATCTTCATCGCGATCGCCATCGGCCTCGGTACCGGTGCCGGCAAGCACTGGATCACCACCGTGGCGATCCTGATCGTGCTGATCATCGACTTTGTGCGCATCCAGTTTGCCAAACAGGAGTTGCATGGCAAGACGCTGCTGATCGACATTCCCGGCGCGGACGGCGTGAAGACAGCGGAGCAGCTGCTGGCCATCCTGAACGAGGTGATCGGCTCCATGCGGCTCTCGCGGCTGGAGCTGGGCGAGGAAAACCTCACGGTGGTCGCGCAGCTGGACGTCGTGTCCGAGGACGATATCCAGACGGCAATCGGCAGGATCCGGGAAATGAACAACAAGGCCAAGTGCACGCTCTTCGACAGTAAACCTGTCTGGTAATACCGCGTGCGCAACACCAGGGTTTCAGCGGCGAACGCCAGCGCCAGGTCGATCGTATTCCTGATCGTCCTCGCATTTGTGCTGGTTACCGCGGTCACCCTGTTGTTCTACCAGGACACAACCTACTCGGCCGCCGTGAACGATTGCTCGGGCTATGGCGGCGCGCCGTCCCACGAGTTTATACAGGCGACAGGCGATGCGCAGCGTGCGCACGAACACTGCAAGCGGGAAATCCCCACCATCAGCATCAGCGTCAAGAACCGCAACTACATCAACCTGCAACGCAAGCGCCTGGAAGCGCTGGACACGGGCGTCCTGTTGACCAGCGGCGCGGACTTCGTGCCCGCCCACTTTACCTTCAAGGGCAAGCTGAGCAAGGGCAGGGTGCGGCTGAAGGGCGACTGGACGACGCACCTGGAGAAAAAGGTCGGCTGGAGCCTGCGCGTCATTCTCTCCGGCGACAACGAAATCTGGGGCAGGCGGCGTTTTTCGCTGCAGTTGCCCAAGGTGCGCAACTACGACGTGGAACCGCTGTACTCGCACCAACTGCAGCAGGCCGGGCTGATGCCGGTGCAGGCGCGGCTGGTGCGCGTCGAGTTCAACGGCGAACCCTGGGGGCTGATGTCGCTGGAGGACCACTTCACCAAGGAGCTGATGGAAATCTACCAGCGCAAGGAGTCCGTGATCAGCCGTTTCGACGAGTCCGATATGTGGCAGCACCAGGCCGCGAACGGCGACACCGGCGTGTACGACAACGTGTACACCAGCGATTTCTTCCCCTTCAACGAAAGGAAGGTCGGGCAGTCCGAGTCCTTACTGCACTATGCCCGGCTCGCGTCGTCGATGATGGCCGCCTGGCAGGAGGGGCGGCTGCCGCTGGGCGATATCCTCGACGTCGACGCGTTCCGGCGCTTCATTGCGATAACGGAGGCCTGGGGTGGCTGGCACGCCTTTCGCTGGCACAACATGCGCTTCTACCTCAATCCCTATACCCTGAAGCTGGAGCCCGTACCCTTCGACAACGGCACGCCGCTGGTCGATATCAGCAGGTTCGTCGCCTACCTGTTCCCGATTCCCAACTCCACCGCCCACTCGATCATCTCCGCGCCCCTGAACGAGCTGTACGACGACCCGGACATGCTCGCACTGCTCAAGTCCGACCTGCGCGAAGTCTACGACGATCTGGTGGTGACGGAGCGCTTCGACGAGTTGGCCCGCGAGCAGGCCTTCCTGCGCAAGCACTTCCAGCCCGACGACATACCGATCACCGTCGACCTGGACCTGCTGCGGCGAAACTACGACTACCTCCTGGCGAACTTCGACGACTATTTCCGCCCAAGGGACGAAGCGCAGCCCGTGCCGGAAAACCCCGAGCGCAGGCAGTACAGCTCGATGGTGAAGCTGAACATCTACGACAACGGGCAGGTCAGCCTGGTAAACAGGATGCCCTTCGAAGTGGTGGTAAAGGACATCCGGGTCGTTTCGCGCTACGGCGTCCGGCAGCCGGCGGCAAGCGCATTACAGACACCGTTGACGCTGCCGCCGACCCCGCTGCGGCAGCGCGCCCGGCCGGTGTTCGTGGACCTGCCCGGGCTGCAGGCCGACGACAGCCTCGAGGTCAGCGTCGAAAACCCGGTGACGGGACAACTGCTGCGGGAAAAGCAGAAGCGCCGGCTGCTCTACCTGGACCGCGAGCGGCTCGCCGCGACCACGCCCGGCGCGGCGCGCGCCTCCACACCGCCCGACTGGATCAGCACAGCTGCCCGGCAGTGGACGATCCCGGCAGGCGATTGGCGCCTGGACGCCCCACTGGTGGTCCCGCGCGGGACGGTGCTGGACATAGAGGCCGGCGCCCGGCTCACAATGGCGCCCGACAGCTACATCCTGGCCAGGGGTGCGCTGAACATTAACGGCACTCCCGATGCCGAAGTCATCATGCAAACGGCACCGGGCGAGTTCTGGGGCGGGATCTACGTCGTCGACGCCGACCAGCCCTCGCAGTGGCGCCACGCCCGCATCAGCCAGCTGCGGCCCTTTACGCTGCCCTGGTTTACCCTGACCGGCGCCCTCAACTTCTATCGCTCCGCCATCTCCATGCACGGCGTGCACATCGAGGGTGTTGCCGGCGAGGATGCGATCAACACCATCGAGTCCGAGTTCCTATTCGCCGACCTGCACCTCAGCGACAGCAGCTCCGACGGCTTTGACTCGGACTACTCGGTCGGCAGGATCGAAAGCTCGCAGTTCAGCAACATCGGCGGCGACGCCATCGACACCAGTGGCAGCCATGTAGAGGTCAGCTCGGTGACACTCGAGTCCATTCGCGACAAGGCGGTGTCCGCCGGTGAAGCCAGTACGCTGCAGCTGCAGGATCTGGATATCAATGCCGTGGGCGTGGGTGTCGCGGTAAAGGACTACTCCTCGGTGACGGTGAAGGACGCGCGCATTGCCACCACGGGGCTGGCGGCCATCATGGCCTACAGCAAGAAGCCCGAGTACGGCGGTGCCATCGTCAGCGCCGAAGGCATCGCATTCGACGACAGCTCGGAGGTGGCCATATGCCAGCTGGGCAGCACGCTGCTGCTGGAGGGGGAGTCCGTGACGCCGAGGAAAGTCAACGTCGACTACCTGTACGGCGAGGGGATCATGCGCAAGTGAACACCGTCTTCCGCCATGAAACCAAGTTCGTCTGTCGTCTCGACGAGATCGACCACGTATACAGCTGGCTGCACGGGAATCACCGCGGCATCAACGAAGAGTACCCGGACCGCTACATCAACAACATCTACTTCGACTGGTTCGACCTGCAGGATGCCAGCGACAACCTGATAGGCCTCGGGCGCAGGGAGAAGATGCGCCTGCGCTGGTACGGCGATGTCGAGGCGGAGAGTCCGATGCGCCTGGAGCGCAAGATCAAGCGCGACCGCCTAGGCACCAAGCGGATCATCGACCTGAACAGCTTTTCACTGCGCGCAACCTCCAGGAGCGACCTCACCGAGCGCATCGTGGCGCACGGCTCCGAGACGCAGCCGCTGGCGCTGGACCTGCGACTGCGCAATCCCGTTGTCCGCAATCGCTACCTGCGCCAGTACTACGTGACGGCCGCGGGCAGGGTGCGCCTGACCATCGACAGCCAGCAGACTTTTTACAGCGTCGATCACGATGACGAGGTGCTGCGCGGCAACACCATCACCTACCCGCTGTACGTCGTTGAACTGAAATATGACGAGGCGGACCTGGGCCTGGTACGCAGTATCATGAACGGCTTCCCGCTGCGGCCCGTGCGGCACTCCAAGTACCTGGCGGGCCTGGCGCGGGTGATCGAACAGCCCTACTTCTGACCGTGGGGCGCCACCGGTAGAGACGCTATGAGCAACAACAGATGCCGCGGCGGCACTGGCGCCGCAATAGCACGCCCGGGCCTGACGGCCGCGCTACTGGCGACCCTCCTGTGGGCATGCTCCGGACCCGGCGACTACCCCCGCGACGCCGAGCTGCGCATAAACCAGCTACAGAGCCTGGGTACCCACAACAGCTTCCATCCCCACCCCGTGGGCGAACCGATCGAATCGATCATCCGCAAGCGCTACAAGTACTTCGTGGGCCAGGCGGAATACCGCCACGCTCCCCTCACCCGACAGCTGCAGGAACTCGGCGTACGCAATATCGAGCTGGACATATTCGCCGACCCCGGGGGCGGCAACTTCAACCGCATTCCCATCCTGGCGATGGTCGGCGAGTCGCCCAGGCGCAATATCCCGGAACTGGATGAACCGGGCTTCAAGGTGCTGCACCTGCCGCAGATCGACCCGGACAGTACCTGCTGGACGCTCAAGCGCTGCCTG
>JAWVYG010000274.1:0-4945 GCA_033722815.1 Halioglobus sp. | reverse complement strand
GCCGCCGTTGGCCTGATAGGCCTCATGATAAAAGTGCTGTTGACGGCCTTCAACGGCGTCATCGAGGAACACCAGATCGGCCACGCATTCGAGGAGGCACTGCCCTTCACCGCGCTGCTGGTGGTGTTCTTTGCCATCGTCGCGGTGATCCACGACCAGCACCTGTTCACGCCGGTCATCGACGCGGTCCTGGCCATGGAGTCGGAGGTGCGCCCGGCGATGTTCTTCCTCGCCAACGGCTTCCTGTCCATGATCAGCGACAACGTCTTCGTGGCCACGGTGTACATCAACGAGGTGAAGGCCGCATTCGACTCGGGCACCATCACACGGCAGGAATTCAACCAGCTGGCGGTGGCGATCAATACCGGCACCAACCTGCCCAGCGTCGCAACACCCAACGGGCAGGCGGCCTTCCTGTTCCTGCTGACCTCGGCGCTGGCGCCGCTGATCCGCCTGTCCTACGGCCGCATGGTCATCATGGCCCTGCCCTACACGCTGGTAATGGGCAGCGTTGGCCTGGCCTGCGTGGCCCTGTTCATCTGAGCCGGCTCCCCACGGCCCACAGCGACCCGCAGCCCGGCACCCGAGCGGACGCGGGTTCGCCCGCCTCTCGCTGCATTGCCCGCACGATCGCCCGCGCACACTATGGGTGAAAAAAAGCCGGGGCCATGCCCCGGCTTCCCGTCCTCACTGCCTGGCGGGCCCGCCCGGGCCCGCCAGGTTTGCGCGCGGATCAGTCGCCTACCTTGAGCTGGCCACCCTTGCCGAGGCCGCCCTTGACAGTCTGGGCCTTGTAGTTGCGCAGGGCGGAGACCATCTTGTTGTAGGAGTCCGCAAAGGAAGCGGCGATGATCTTGCCCTCGGGCGTATCTGTGAAGCCACCGGCGCCGAATGCGCCGCCGGAGAAGAGGCCGCCGAACAGGTTGAAGTCATAGTTCTTGGCGTTACCCACCGCGGCGGAGATCTGCACGCTGGAGCGATTGTCGATCAAGAGCAGCGTGGTCGACGCCTCGTTGGACTTCAGGCCACCGACGATACCACCGGCAACACCGCCCAGGACACCGCCGACAAGACCGCCAAGCCCGCCGGTGCCCTTATCGGAAAACTGGATCGACGGGTTCATGGTGTAGTCGGCGGCCACGACCTGGCCCTTGCCGAAATTACTGCCGCTGCGGCTCTCTCCGGAGCGCGCCAGGTCGCGCTCGGTATTCATACCCTGCATCGCCCGGCCGCGCTCGACCACGACGAAACAGTTGGACTGCTGGATCATGGTGCGGATCACCGGAATGGTGCTGCCCAGTTGCGGGTAGCGGCTGGAATACACGCTCCACCAGGGCAGCGTGCGGTCCTCGAACACCGCCAGGGTGCCCAAGGGGGCGGAGCAGCTCTCCAGCCCGGTATTGTTACCCTCGGCAGTGGAGCCCGCGGCACCACCCGTTACGGTGTTGCCCTTGCTGCCACCGAGGGTGGGCACTGTGCCCTCACAGCCGGCCAGGCCGAGTACAGATACGCTGATAACCCCTATCAGGAATTTCTTGATCATTTTGCTGCTCCCGCTGAGTGTAAGAGTGACCCGCCTTGTGACGCGGCGGTGGAAAATCGAGTATAGGCCGTTACGTACGCTTTGCAAAAGTTTGCTTCCCTTGGGCGGCGACAATCACCTTTACGGGCCCGGTCGCCTGTCAGCCGGCACCGCCATCGACCCGTTTGCGCCAGAGCACCTCGCCCTGTGCACTCTGCGCGATGGCATCCAGCTGTTCCTCATGGCGCGCCAGCTCCTCGGTGCTGGCGGCGATCACCGGCAACGGGCTGCGCTCGGGCGGCAGCCGCCGAATCTTCTCGGCGCGGGCGGCGCCGCTGCCATCGTCGCTCGTCTCGGACAATTGCAGCGCGGTCTGCCCGCCGGTCATGGCGAGGTAGACATCTGCCAGGATCTCGGCATCCAGCAGCGCGCCGTGCAGGTCGCGCTGGGAGTTGTCCACCTCGTAGCGCTGGCACAGCGCATCCAGGTTGTTGCGCTGGCCCGGGTGCCGGGCCCGCGCCATCACGAGCGTGTCGATGACGGAACACACGTCGCCCAGCCGCTCCTCGCAGCCGGGCAGGCGCGACAGCTCGCTCTCCAGGAAGCCCATGTCGAAGGGCGCGTTGTGAATGACCAGCTCGGCGCCCCTGACGAAGTCGAGGAACTCGGCCCCCACCTGCTCGAAGGGGGGCTTGTCGGCGAGGAACTCCTGCGTGATGCCGTGGACCTCGATAGCGCCCTGGTCGATCTCGCGATGGGGGTTGATGTACTGGTGAAAATGGTTGCCGGTCAGCTTGCGATTGACCAGCTCGACGCAACCGATTTCGATAATGCGGTGGCCCTGGGTCACCTCCAGGCCGGTTGTCTCGGTGTCGAGTACGATCTGTCTCACGCCGTTCTCCCCGTCAGCTACCCGACGCGGCGGTCAGTTCATCGATGCCGCGGTTGGCCAGCTCGTCCGCGATCTCATTTTCGCGGTGCCCGCTGTGACCCTTGACCCAGTGCCACCGGACCTCGTGCCTGAGATTCTGTGCGTCCAGCGCCTGCCACAGGTCCACGTTCTTTACCGGCTTGCGCGCCGAGGTCTTCCAGCCCTTTTGCTTCCAGCCGGACAGCCATTCGGTTATGCCCTTGCGCACATACTCGGAATCCGTGGTCAGCTCCACCCGGCACGGCTGCGACAGCGCGCTGAGCCCCTCGATCGCCGCGCGCAGCTCCATGCGGTTATTGGTGGTCTCGCGCTCGGCACCGTACAGCTGTTTTTCAACGTCGCCGTAGCGCAGCAGCACTCCCCAGCCGCCGGGCCCGGGATTGCCCCTGCAGGCGCCGTCGGTGAATATCTCCACGCGCTTCAAGCGGCCACATCCCCTTTCTCCATCCCCGGCAGGCCCAGCGGGGCCGGGGCCACGGGCGTCGGGGCCGGCGCAGGCTTGGGCACCAGGCCGATCAGGCGGTCGCCGCGGGCGCGCGACAGGCGTCGCGGGCGGTGCAGTCCGGCGACCTGCTTGGTGGCGTGCAGCAGGTACACGCCGCCGAGCGGCAGGTTGTGTCGGCCGGCCCAGTGATCGAGATTCTGCAGCCCCCGGTGGAGGCGGCCGCGGCCCACCGGCGGCACCGCGTACAGGCGCGACACATCCTGCACCTCGCAGCCGAGCAGGTGCAGCCAGTCGGTGAGGCGCCGCTCGCTCACGGGCTGGTGGTGCTGCCACAGAGGATTGCGCAGGAGCCCGCGAAACCGGGCACCGATGCCGTGCAGGCTGTAGGGATTGAATCCCGCCACCAGCAACTGGCCCTGTGGTGTGAGGATGCGCTGGATTTCGCGGATCACCTGGTGCGGGTTCGCGGCGAACTCCAGGCAGTGGTGCGCCACCACCGCATCGACGCTGTCGCTCTCCAGCGGCAGCTCTTCGGGGCTGGCCAGCAGCCCGGCCCCGCCGCCGCTGCGCGGCGCACAGATAATACGATGGTTGATGGGGCTACCCGCGCACAGCGGTTCTTCGCCGGCATAGCCCAGGTGCAGTATGTGGTAGCCGAAGGCGCGGTCCAGCATGTCCTGCGCCGCGCTGCGCGTGGCCGCCAGCAGGTGCCGGCCCGAATCCGTGGCGTACCAGGATTCCAGTTCGCTGAAAATGTCGCTACACTGGGCTCGCATCGCGGCGCTGTGATCCTTTTCCGCAGCCTGGCAGCAGCCTGACAAGAGTCGCGGTTCGGCCAGAGTTCGAGTTAACAGACCCCATACTACTGGGGAGACTCTCGGCAAGTCCACTCCACCGAAGCTTTATCGCGCGTGATTCCCGTGGACGGCGACGATCATGTTCTGGAGCGCGAAGGAATGCTTGAAATACACCCTGTTGCAGCTTTTTCCGACAACTATATCTGGCTCTTCCACAGCGCCGGCGGCACCGAAGCCGCCGTGGTCGACCCGGGGGACGCCGAGCCGGTGCTGCAGGCGCTGGACAAGCTCGGCCTCACCCTTACCACCGTACTGATCACGCACCACCACTTCGATCACGTCGGCGGCCTGGAGGCCCTGTGCGCCGCCTGTGACCCGGTGGTCTACGGCCCGCACAACCCGGGCGTCGCCGCCATCACCCACCGCCTCGCCGCGGGCGACACCATCGAGGTCTTTGGCGCAAGCTTCGACGTGCTCGAGGTGCCCGGCCACACGCTGGATCACATCGCCTATTTCCACGATGCCGCGGAGCCGGTGCTGTTCTGCGGCGACACCCTGTTTGCGGGCGGGTGCGGCCGCGTGTTCGAGGGCGATCCGCCCATGATGCTGCGCTCACTGGACAGCCTGGCCGCGCTGCCGGCCGCCACCCGGGTCTACTGCGCGCACGAGTATACGCTGGCCAACCTCGCGTTTGCCCGCGCGGTCGAACCGGACAACGCCGCCCTGCTGGCGCGCATAGCGGACGCCGAGCAGACCCGGGAGCGAGGCCAGCCCACCGTGCCGTCGGACCTGGCGCTGGAGCTCGCGACCAACCCCTTCCTGCGCTGCCGGGAAGCGGCGCTGAAGGCCAGCCTGAGCAAGCAGGGGCGACTGGGGGGCGACAGCCCGGAGGAGGTATTCGCCACCGTGCGTGGCTGGAAAGACAACTTCTGACCCGTTGTGGGCAGTTTCTGGAGAAATCGCCGAAATTCGCTGGCCAGCCATTTGCGCAGCCCTGATAATGGACGCTTGGGGGGATATGTTGAAATCTAATAGCATATATTTCAATATGTTAGCGCGAATACTTATAGTATTTTCGCTGATCGTTGGCGTAACTGCCTGCAGCACCCAGCCGGCTGTCATGTCGGCTGTGGATGCAGCACCCGCCGGGCAGCCTGTGGCACAGCCGGAACCAGCCCCCGCCCCGCCCCCGGAGCCGGTAGCAACGGCGCCTGCGAGCGTCGCTCCGCCAGCGCCTGCGGATTTGTGGC
>JAWVYG010000273.1:0-4945 GCA_033722815.1 Halioglobus sp. | reverse complement strand
GTGGATCGCAGCCGTGCCAGTACCAGCGCCGCGATCAAGTCCCTCATCTCCATCGACCTGCCCGGGGGATTGCCGTCGTTCACCGCGATCGCCCGCAGCCTGCATATGTCAGAATCCAGCCTGCGCCGTCGCCTGCAGAGTGAGAGCACCAGCTACCAGGCGCTGAAGGACGAGGTGCGCTGTGAGGTGGCCATCGACAAGCTGCTCAACCAGGACGAAAAGGTCGCCGACATTGCCGACTACCTGGGATTTACCGAGCCCAGTTCCTTCGTGCGCTCGTTCAAGAGCTGGACGGGTGAGACGCCGAAGGGCTACAAGGACCGCGTGCAGTCGATGGGCGTTTAGCGCCCGGTGCCGGCGCTCCCCGCCGCCGCGCAGGCGGCGCCGTCCTCCTCTTTCAGCCTGATAGGACCGAAGTTCTCCGGGAACTTGCCGCGCATGCCGCGGTAGAAATCGCGAAAATGCTGCATGTCGATGCTGATCTCGCCACTGAGCTTGATGGGTGCGCCGAAGCCGCCGCGCCGTTGCCCGAAGTCCAGGAAGGAGGGCACCACCGGGACCCCGGCTTCCCGGGCGATATGGTAGAAACCGGATTTCCAGTGCTCGGCCCGACCCCGCGTTCCCTCGGTGGGAACCACCAGTACCAGCGAGGCGGCGTTGCGGAAGCTCTCCACCATCGCGGACACCACGTTCAGGTTGCGGTGGCGGATAATCGGCATGCCGCCCAGGGAGCGCATGATCCAGCCCATCGGCGGGAAGAACAGCGTGTGCTTCGCCATCCAGGTGACGCGAATGTCGAAGGCCGCGGCGAACAGCAGCATCAGCGGGAAGTCCCAGTTGGACGTGTGCGGCGCGGCGATCAGCACATATTTTGGAAGCTCGGGCTTTGCGCCCTCGAGTCGCCAGCCCATCAGGCGCAGCAGCCATTGCGCGAGGCGTTGTTTCATGCTCGGGTTCAGAATCGGAGGGGACGCCAGCATACAGTGGCGCGAGTCAAATAGCAGTTCTTTTTTGCGCGGCCTTCCCACACGAGTACCGGCCTACCTATAATCGGCGTCAAACGAACGAACCCGGAGATTGGTGTATGAGCAGGTTTGATGGTCGCGGTGTGGTAGTGACAGGCGGCGCCAGTGGTATCGGCGAAGCCACGGTGAAGGCGCTGGTGGCGGAGGGCGCCAGGGTCGTGGTTGCCGACCTGCAGGAGGAGCGCGGGCGTGCACTGGCGCAGGAGCTCGGCGCGGCGGTTGTGTTCAAGCACACCGACGTCACCCGCGAGGACGACATCGCCGCCGCCGTGCAACTGGCCTGCGACGAGTTCGGCGCACTGCACGGCATGGTCAACAACGCCGGTGTGGTGGGCGCCATCGGTTCCATCATGGACACCAGTGCCGAGGCCTTCGACCACACCATGGCGATACTGTCGCGCGCCGTTTTCCTGGGCATCAAGCACGCGGCCCGCGCCATGCGCGACCAGGGCAGCGGGGCGATCGTGTCGTTGGCCAGCACCGCCGGTATCGTCGGCGGGCTCGGTCCCCACGTGTACACCATGGCCAAGCACGGCGTGGTCGGCATCACCAAGTCTGCCGCGGCGGAGTTATCCGCCCTGCGCATCCGCGTCAACGCGGTCGCGCCCAGCGGCACGGTCACGCCCATGATCGAGGGCCTGGGCGAAGGCGATATGCAGGCTGTCTCCGACATGATTACCGAGGGATCGCCGCTGGGCATTCCATGCCTGCCCGAGGACATCGCCGACGGCATTCTCTTCCTGCTGAGCGACAACGCACGCCAGATCACCGGCCATACCCTGGCCATAGACGCCGGTATTACCACGGCAGGTCAACCGGCGCCCTTCTTCTCCCAGGACGCGGAGACGCTGCTGCACGCCGGGCAGCGCACCGCCGGCTGAGCGAGCCGTCGCGCCGTAAAAATACCGCCGGGGGGTCTTGCAAATAGACCGGCCCCGCGCAACTATTGGACGGTCAGTACTGATTGTTTTTTGCCGGTGGTGAGTCCGGTGGCCAGGAACTGGTACCGGACCCACTGCCCATTCGAACTATAAGACCGCTATGAGCGGACAGGCAGGAGCACCCGCATGAGTACAGTTACCACACGTAAACCTTTTCGTCGCCCCGGACTGGCGCTCGCCGTCGCCGCGGTCACCTCGACCCTGGCGCAGCCTGCCAGCGCACTGCTGGAAGAAGTCACCGTCACCGCGCGCAAGATTCAGGAATCGCTGCAGGATGTCGCGGTGGCGGTATCCGCCTATTCCGGCGAACAGATCGACGCCATGATCATGCGCGACGTGCGTGAGATGGAGGGGCTGGTGCCCAACCTCGTCATCGATACCGTCGCCGTCGCGCCCTCCGGCGCCTCGCTGTATATCCGCGGTGTCGGCACCCAGGAGGTGGAGCGCTCCTTCGACCCGGCGGTGGGGGTGGTTATCGACGGCGTGCCGCTGTCTTTCGTCAATGGTTCCCTGCGCAACACCTTCGACTTCCAGTCCATAGAGGTGCTGCGCGGCCCACAGGGTACGCTGTTCGGACGCAACACCACCGGCGGTGTGATCAACATTACGCGCACCCGTCCCACCGGCGAGTGGGGGCTGAAGTACGAAGCGACGGTCGGCAGTGACGACCTGAAGGACATGAAGGCGGTGCTAAACGTTCCGCTGGGAGAAAGCCTGGCGGCCAAGTTGGGCTATGCCAGCCAGAAAGACGGCAGCGATCGCAAGCGCGAATTCATGCGCCCCGGGACCCCGGCGGAAGGCGGGCCCAGCGTGATGGTCACCGACTCCGAGAGTGTCGGCAACCCGGATAACGAGGAGTTCAACGCGACGCTGCTGTTCACGCCCAGTGAGGATGTCGACCTGCTGTTTACCTACGTCAACTACCAGGACAATAACGACGGCGTACCGCTGTCCAACCGCGCCTCGCTGAATCTCGATAACCCGATAACGCCCGCGCCGGAAATTCTCTGTATCCTGGGCGCCTGTGACGTTCCCGGCAAGGACCTGACGGTGCTCACCCAGGATTTCTATTCCCGGGATATCGACTTCGAGTGGGATTCCTACACTCTCAACGCCAATTACGACATCGGTCCCGGTGTCATTACCGCGGTATTGGGCCACCAGGAAACCGAAGAATCGGTGCCCACCGATTTCGATGCCACGCCGTTCAACGTCTTCCACACCCTGCGCGACCAGGACTCCGAGCAGACCAGTGTCGAACTCCGCTTCGCCTCCGGCGACGAACTCAGTGAGAGCTGGAATTTCGTCGGCGGCGTGTTCTGGGTGAAGGACGAGTACCAGCTCGACCAGAAGACCTCCATCAACGCAGGGCTCGGGCCGGCCGGGGCGCTGTTCCAGAATCCGCTTGCGGACCACGAGCGTGAGGCCTGGGCGATCTTCGGCGAGGTTCATATCGACATAGGCGAGCAGTTCATGCTCACCCTGGGCGGCCGCTACACCGAGGAGGAGAAGGATTACACCGGCTCCATCTTCTTTGGCGGCGGCGATGCGGTCATGGACCTGGAGGGCGTACTGCCGGGTTACCTGCCGGACAGCCCCGTCGACGACTTCTTCATCTACGGGCAGCCCATCTGGCTGCCGTTCGGCAGTGCCTCCGGCTCCGAGGAGTGGGAGGAGTTCACTCCCAAGATCGGCCTGGACTATCGCCTGAGTGATGAGGTACTGACCTACGTCTCCTACTCCGAGGGCTTTCGCTCCGGTGGTTTCAACGGCCGCAACCAGGCGCCGGAGAACATCGGTCCCTTCGACCCGGAGTTCGTTGAGAACTGGGAACTGGGCATGAAGGGTGATTTCCTGGAAAACACCCTGCGCCTGAACCTGGCCGCCTTCGTCAACACCTACGACGACAAGCAGGAAGAGGTCATTGAGGCCGACGGCTTCGGCGGCTCCAACACCGTGGTGCGCAACGCCTCGACCGTGGACCTCTGGGGTGTTGAGGCGGAGACCACCTGGGTCGCCTGTGAAAACCTGGTGTTCAACGCCAACGTGGGTTACCTGGATGCCGAGTACGATTCCTACGATGCCGACCTGACCGGCGACGGTATCATCACCGACAACTCGGACCTGGAACTGCGCCGGGTGCCCGAGTGGACGGCCGGCGTCAACGGCACCTACACGCTGCAGCTGGGTCCGGGCGAGCTGAGCCTGTTTGCCAGCTACCGCTACACCGATGAGTACTGGGTCGAAGTCCGCAACGATCCCCGCGGTCTGCTCGACTCCCGCGGCGTGGTCGACGCGACAGTCGCCTACGAGTGGGAATGGTCGGAGGGCCGGATGGCGAGGATAGCCCTGTGGGGCCGTGACATGACGGACGAGGTCGACTACAACTCCGCGGTCATCGTACCGGGCGTCATCGCCTTCTCGGGCGTTTCCGGCGGTGAGCAGTACGGTTTGCGCATCAGCGGTAATTTCTAGTCGCGCAAGTGCAGGCTCGCAGAATGTGGGAGGGGCGCGAGCCCCTCTCTTTTTGCCTGTCCCGGGCCTGTCCAGCCACAAAAACAAACAAGGTTGACTGATTTTTTACGGCGGGCTAAGGTACATGCTTAGCCTACAGTCACGGGCGAGCAGCCCCAGGGTAACCAAGGTCGAGCCATGAACGACAAGATTCAACTGACGCCGGAGCAGATCGCCGCGCGCGATCCCTCCTATTCCTTCCAGGAGCTTCTCGACAGGGAGAACGTCGCGGTGCCGACCGCGCTGCGCGACAGCACCGAGACCTACCTGGGGTCGGAAGACCTGGCGATAGAGCGCTGGACCTCGCGCGAGTTCTTCGACCTCGAGGTGGAGAAGGTGTGGCGCAAGACCTGGCAGATGGCGTGCCGCGAGAGCCAGCTGCGCGAGGCGGGGGATTACTTCGTCTACGATATCGTCAACGATTCCATACTGCTTACGCGGACCGAGGCGGGGGAACTGAAGGGT
>JAWVYG010000272.1:0-4967 GCA_033722815.1 Halioglobus sp. | reverse complement strand
TTGTCGCTGCTCGGCGACGGTCAGTTCCGAAAAGCGCGCCATCTCCGTGTCCCTGAGGTCCATGCCCGCGCTGAAGGTCTCCGGTCTGCCCGTGAGGATGACGGCGCTCAGTTCGCTGTCCACCTGCAGTTCGCGCGCCAGGTCCGTCAGCTCGCGCATCAGCGCATAGTTCAGGCTGTTGACGCGGTGCTCCGACTGAAAACTCACCTCCAGCACCCTGCCGTCCCTGCGCAGGTCGAGGTACTGCCATGTCTTGCTGCTCATCTTGTTTCTCCCAGGTAAGGCTCGCGACGGCGATGACGGTCCTGCGCCGGCCCTGCGCGGTCAGTTCCGTACCAGCTCCGCGACTTCCAGCGTGCCGTTGATTTCCAGGAAGGGGCAGCCCCTGGCGATGTCGATGGCTTCCTCGATGGATGGCGCCTGCACGACCGTGTGGCCGCTGATTGTCGCCCGGCTGCCCGTAGATGCATTGCCGTCGGCATCGATGGTGTGGCTGTCGCGATAGGGTTGCATCGGTGTAACCGCGTGCTCGCCCAGGGAACCGAGCCACTGCTGGTACTTTGCGAAGTGGCGCTGGCCCTCCTCGGGGGAGTCGGGGTGATCGCCACCGAAGTAGGTGATGATATAGGCCTTCATGGCTGCTCCTGTCCGGCTGACTTTCACGGGCGGTCCGGGCAGCATAGACAAGCCGGCGAAAAAAGCTACCGCGGCCGCGGGCCGGCCGGCGCGCGGTCGGGCTGCTATTCGCCGTCCTTGTTCTTCTGCTGCAGGAACTTGTTGAGGAACTTGTTGGCCTTCTTCTCGAGTTTGCGCTTGCCCTCGAACACCGCGAGGTCGCGGATGATCTTCTCGCTGTTCACGCCGCACCACCTGGCGGGTTCGCCCGCCAGGTTACCCTCGCAGGCCACCGGGATGTCGATAGCCGCGAGCTGTTTGCTGACCTTGCATGCCGGGTCCAGCTCTTCCAGCGTGCGCGACAGGCGCCCGCGGAAATCCGCCTCGAAGTCCTGCTCGAGCAGGTCGAAGCTGCCGTCGCCGGTGAACTTCACGTTGGCCATCTCCGCGCGCAGCGGGTCCAGCCGCGCCACGCCGTCCGTCAGCTGCACGTTTGCCGAGATATCGGTGAACTGCGTGTCCGCGGGGAAACTCCCCGCGGTGAGCTGCTGGTTGTTGGTCAGGGCCACCACCTGGCACAGCATTTTCTCGACGCTGGTGCCCAGCAGTACCACGTCGCTGGTATCCAGTTGTATCGGGCCCGCGAGTGAGCGGGTGAGCGCGTTGGAACTCGCGCCGCGGCCGCTGAGCTGCCAGCTCAGGCCCGCGCTGCCGCGGACCAGGTCGGGAGCGCCGCTGGCGGCCATGGCCGAGGCGAGGTCCAGGGACTTTACCGAGCCGCGTGTATCCAGGGTGGCGGTGTTGAGGCGGCCGTTGAGTGTGGCGCGGGCCTGCAACTGCCCGCCGTGCACGGTGCCGGTCAGCTCGCGCAGGTCGACCAGGCCCTCGACCGCGCGCAGCCTGACCTTGAGCCCGGTGACCTCGTGGGCGTCGAAGCGTGCGGTGTCGATCGTCAGCGCGGCGCGTGTGTCGATGGCGCGCAGCGCATCCAGCGGCAGCGCTTCGTCGCCGTTTGCGGCCGGTGCATCTTCCGCGCTCGCGGCGGCCTCGGGGCCGGCGAGCGCCAACAACACCGGGTCGAACAGGTTCAGGGCGAGATCTGCGTCGATCTGCGGGCTCTCGAAACTGGCGTAGCGCAGCTTGCCCTGTCCGCGCATGTCGCCCAGCTCCAGTGCGACCTGGGTATCCGCCGCCTGCCGGGCGATGTCGAACGCGCCCGTGAGGGTCAGTTGCAGCGGCTGCGCGGTGGCGCCCTCGACCGACACCGCCAGGTCGGAGAACTGCACGCTGTCGGTGTCCTGGCTGACCTTGACGGCGCCCCGGGCGCTGACGTCGATGGGCTGCTCGCCGGGAACGCGCAGGGCCACGTCCAGTGGTATGGCCCGGTTATCCAGGTTGACGTCGCGCACCGCGAGGGAAATCAGCTCGATGACGCTGGTGGCGCCGGTGCTGGTGTCCGTGGTCTCGATGCGCGCGTTGCTGACATCCAGTGAGGAGACCGTCAGCGCCAGCGGCACCGCCAGCACCGCCTCGGCGCCGGCGGCCTGGCCGGCCGCCTTGCGCTTGCGCCGCTGCTCAGCGTACCACGCCTCGAGCTGCGCATCGCTGAAGCCCGAGGTGTCGACGCGTTCCTCCGGGGTGCTCTCAAGGCGCGCGAGCAGCCCGTCGATACCGATGCTCTCGACCTCCACCTTGCCCGACAGCAGCGGCCGCAGCTGCACGCCGATGCTGGCGGCTTCGATCTCGATGTCCGGCTGCGTCTTTTCCGGCATGGTGAGGGAGGCCTCGGTGAAGGCGACGCCGATATTCGGGAAGAAAGACAGGTCGAGGTCGCCATTCACCTGCAGGTCGATGCCGGTCTCCTTGCGGATGGCGTCGGCCGCGAGCGCGACGACCTGGTCCTTGTCGACAAATACCGGCAGCAGCAGTACCGCGGCGATCGCGAGTACCAGCAGCAGCCCCAGAAAAATTGCAATGAATCGCAGCATCGTGTCTTCCCTGTACTGTGGCGATGAAAGGTTGGCCGGCGTCATCATACGGCAGCCGCGGTGATTATTCCTGCGCCCCTGTGCGGGTTCCTATCGCGATTCGATATAACCCTACAATTTATGCTATGTTCAAGGCATAAGCCCGCCGCTAAGCCCTGCAAAACTATAACGACAGGAGCAACCCCATGACTATAAAACAGCTGCGCGCCCGCAAAGTTCACCTCGACGGGATGATTCACCCGGACTTCCTTGCCGTGGAAGAAACCCTGCGCCAGCAGATCGCCAGCCACCCCGGCGGCGCCGCTGTCAGCGTGTTCCACCGGGGGGAGTGTGTCGTCGACCTGTGGGGAGGCTACAAGGACGACAGCGGCACGCCCTGGACACGCGACACCATGGCGCCGAGTTTTTCCACCACCAAGGGTGTCGCCGCCACGCTGCTGCATATCTACGCCGACCGCGGCCTCATCGACTACGACGCGAAGGTGGCCGAGTACTGGCCGGAGTTCGGCCAGAAGGGCAAGGAGGACATCACGGTCAGGCAGGTGCTCGCGCACCAGTGCGGGCTCTACCACATCCGCCAGATGATCGACCACGTCGACCGCATGCTCGACTGGGAGCACATGATCGAGGCGATCGAGCAGACCTGGCCGGCGCACGAGCCCGGCACGCGTACCGGCTACCACGGGCTGACGTTCGGCTTCCTGGTGGGTGAGATTATCCAGCGCGTGACCGGCAAGCAGTTCTCGCAGCTGGTGCAGAAGGAACTGGCCCGGCCGCTGGGCCTGGACGGGCTGTACATCGGTGCGCCGGCGCGTGAAATTCCGCGCGCGGCGCAGCTGATTTTTCCCGAGTCCACGCGGCGCCTCAGCCAGACCCGGCTGGGCAGCCGCGTCGAGATCGCGCTGAGCAGCCTGTCGCGCACCCTGCAGCGGCTGGGAATGGACTCGGACCTGAACAGCATATTCGATGCGCTGGCGCCGCACGGCGTCAGCGATTTCGACTTCGGTTCGCCGGAGTGCCTGCGCGTGGCGATCCCGGCGGCCAACGGCCTGTTCACCGCGCGCTCCCTCGCCGGCCTGTACGCGATGCTCGCCAATGGCGGCGAACTGGGTGGCGCGAGGATCATCTCGAGCGAGACGCTGGAGGAGGCCACCATGCCGCAGGCGCCGACGGGCAAACTGTCGGTGATCCCCTTCGATATGCGCTGGCGCCTGGGATATCACGGCGTGTTCACCACGCGCGGTATACCGCGGCAGGGCTTCGGTCACTTCGGCTTCGGCGGTTCCGGCGCCTGGGCCGACCCGCAGCGGCAGCTGTCGGTCGCGCTGATCGTGAACAGCGGTCTGGGCTCGCCCTTCGGTGACCTGCGCACGGCGCGGATCAGCGGCGCGGCGCTGCAGTGCGCCAATCGCCGCGAGCGCTCGCTGGCGTCACTGGGCGGGCTGATTTCCCTGCCGGGCAACTGACCGGGGCAGCAAGACTCCCAACCGGCTACAGGCGGCCTTCCTTCGGCCAGCGCCGCTTCAGGCAGATCCACTGCTCCGGCGTCTCGCGGATCCACTGTTCGAAGTGGCCGTGGATTATCTCGGTGATCGCACTCGACTGTTCCTTGATGTCCGCGTCGGGATTGGGGCTGGTGATGGGATCGTACAGGGTCAGGCGGTAGCGCCCTCCCGGCAGGCGTTCCCCGCGGCCCAGGAGGATGGCGGCGCCGGTGCGCAGGGCCAGTCCCACGGCGCTGGTGTTGGTGAGCGCGTCCCTGCCGAAGAAAGGCACCAGCTTGCCCGCGTCCGGCCGGGTATCCATGGCCAGGACGATGCTGTTGCCCGCCTTGAGCTCCTTGATGATGGGGCGCGGCCCTGCCTCGGAGGAGATCAGCCGGTCGCCGATGGCCCCGCGCAGGTCCTGCATCAGCTCGTTCATGATGGGGTGCGACTCGGGTGCGTAAATCGTGTTGATGGTGAAGCCGTGCTCGCGGGCCAGCAGCGGCGCCACCTGCCAGGGGCCCACGTGGGCGGTAATGAACATGGTGGCGCCGCCGGTATTCACGTGGGCCTGGGCGCCCGGTTCCAGCCGGTACTCCAGGCGCTGTTCGCGTTCGCGCCAGATCTGGTCGAGCTTGATCAGCTCCACCGCCGAGTAGCCCAGGTGGCGAAATATCTCGCGGATGGTGTCCCTGTACCACTGCTCCGGCCTGCCCGGGAAGGCGATCTCCAGGTTGGTCCTGGCTTTCTGCGCCTTGTCCGAGTTGCGCCCCAGGGCCGCGAACAGCGTGCCCGACAGCTTCAGCGCGCTCTGAAGGCTGAGGCGGCGTATCAGCCAGAAGATACTCCTGAAGAACACCCCCTCGATCTTGTGCGCGGC
>JAWVYG010000271.1:0-4976 GCA_033722815.1 Halioglobus sp. | reverse complement strand
ATTCGACATCCACATATCGATCCAGGCCTGCGGGCCCCAGTTGTAGTAGAAGCCGGACTTTTTTGGCGCCGCGACCCGGCCGGTGCCCTGGTCGGTCGTGATAATCGCTTCCTGGTTCACTGTAGCCGCCTCCCTGTGCGGAGTGTCATGGTTAGTATGCGCCGCGTTCGGCCGGCGGACAAGGCGCGCGCTCAGCGACGCAGGCGCAGTGTGATGCCGTAGACATCCCCGGGCGCCGCTACCCCGGCGTAACCCCCCAGCACGGGGATATCGATGCCGAAGACGAAGTACTCCTCATCCAGGATATTGCGCGCCCACAGCGCGGCCTCCCAGCTGCCCTCGGTGTCGGTGAGGGTGAAGCGCAGGTTCACGAGGTGCACCGCGTCGTTCTTCAGGTTCTCGTCGAGGTCCTGGTCCAGGTAAAACTCGTCGATATAGCTGTGTTCCAGCCGCGCGACGCCCACGAGATTGTCGCCCAGCTGCACGTCGTACTGCCCGAAGGAGCTGACCGTCCACTCCGGCGCGTTGTCGATGGCGGCGCCGGCAAGGTCCTTGACGCAGCCGCCGCCGAAGGTCGGGTTGCCGCCCTGAGCGCCGTCGCGGACGTAATAGTTGAAAACGGTTTCCTCGATGGTGCACTGGCCGTTATCGAATTCCTTGTACTCCGCCTTGTTGTAGCCCAGCGCGCTGCTCACGGTCAGGTTGGCCGCCGGCACGAACACCAGTTCCAGCTCGCTGCCGTAGCTTTCCATCGACCCGGCGTTGGTCACCTCCAGCGTGGTGCCGTCGAAGGTCTGTGACTGGAAGTCGTTGTAGTCGACGAAGTAGAAGGTGCCGTTGAACTGCAGGCGGCGGTCCTCTGTGGAGCCCTTCCAGCCGAGTTCGTAATTGGTGGCGATCTCCTCGCCGAACTCCGCGCTGTCGTCGCGAAGTTCGCGGCGCTGGTTGTAGCCGCCCGACTTGAAGCCGCGGCTCACGCTGGCGTAGGTCATCAGGCTGGGGCTGAAGAAGTAGCGCAGGTTGAAGCTGGGAGAGACGTCCGCGTCATCCCTGGATTCGTCGTAGAAGATATCCGGTCCCGCTACCGGCGGAATATCCAGCACGGACTCGGGCGTGGTTATCTGCGAGCCGACACGCTCTTTTTTCTCGTAGGTGTAGCGCAGCCCGAGCGTGGCGCTGAGTTGCTCGGAGATGTTCCAGACGACCTGGCCGAAGGCGGCATAGCTCGTCGTTTCGTAGTTGTTCAGGTCGGTGTTCAGCGTGCCCTCGGGGAAGAAGATGTCGATCTCCATGTTGGTGACCAGTTCCTGCGACTGCACGAAGGTGCCCACCGAGTCCAGCTCGGAGTAGTAGAAGTAGATCCCGCCCTGGTAATCGATGGTCTCGCCGCCGGATGAAGTGATGCGCAGCTCCGAGGAGTACTGGTCGAGCTCCACGTCGGTGGAGCCCAGCACGGCGTTGTAGCCGCCGAAATCACCGTCGTAGGCGCTGTCGGACTCGTAGTGGCGCCAGGCGTTGATGAAGGTCAGCGTGCTGTCTTCCAGCACGTCCCGGTTCCACTCAAGGGCGATGCCGCCGACGTCGACCTTGTTGAAGATATCGCCGTCCAGCCAGTAGTCGTCGCCGAACGGGTCGGCCTCTGGCGGCGCGAAGCCCGACGATTGCTCGAAGGAATTGAACTCGAGGATAGGGTTGCCCATCGCGTTGTTGCCCAGCTCGTTCGCGAGCTCCTGCGTGGGCGAGTTGGTGCCCGGCGCATTCAGCGTGGAGAGGCCGTTGTAGCTGATCGCCGACACGGCGCAGCAGTCGGTATCTTCTTTCGTGTAGTCCAGTGTCAGCAGGAACTCACCGAGGCTGTCGCCGCCGTCGAACAGCGTGCGCGACTTGAAGCCCCACTTGTTGGCGTCGTTGAGGTCTTCGCCGTTGAGCGAGTTTTCGTACAGGTGGTCGCCGTTGATGACGAAGCCGGTCAGGCGGGTTGCGTGATCGCTGTTGCCCAGGGGCACGTTCACCATGCCGCGCAGTTCCACGCGTTCGTCGGAGTTGTAGGTCAGCTCCGCTTCGCCCTCGAGGTTCACGGAGGGCTTGCGCGTGATGATGCTGATGGCGCCGGCGGCGGTATTCTTGCCGTACAGGGTGCCCTGCGGTCCGCGCAGGATCTCCACCCGCTCGATGTCCAGCAGGTCCGACACGCTCATGCCGGCGCGGCCCTGGTAGACCCCGTCGATGAACAGGCCGACGCTGGGATCGATGCCCACGTTGGTGCCCACCGAGCCGATGCCGCGGATGCGCACCGAGGTCGAGCGGGAGTCCGTGCCGGGGGTAATCTTCAGGCTGGGGGTGTACTGCTCGAGGTCGGCGAGGCCGCGCACGCCCGCATCCTCGAAGAATTCGCCGGTGAAGGCCGATACCGACATCGGCACCTCCTGCAGGCTCTGCTCCCGGCGGTTGGCGGTGACGATGATCTCTTCCAGCATCAGCACGTCCCTGCGCTGGGCCGTGTCGGCCGCAGCGCCTTCCTGGGCAAACGCGCCACCGGTCAGCAACAGTGGGAGGAGGCCGAGACATGCCGGTAAGTGGCGTCTGAACATGCGGGATACCTGCTAACTCGTTGTAGTTATTGAAAAACCATAGGCCGCCCGGCAGGCTGCTGCGGGTCGACGGCCCGGTTGCATGGAACAGTAGCAAATCGCCTTTTTAAAAACAAACAGAATTGACTGATTTTATTTTTGGGGCTAGTGTAGCGGTCTCTCTACCGCAAGCAGATCGAGGTTTTGCATGTCCGCCCCAATGTCCGCAACCAACCCCTTTCTCAACTTTCCCTACGGGGCTATCCAGATGGAGTGCGAGGCCCGGGACCTCATCGTCGAGGGGGAGGTGCCCGCCGATCTCAACGGCACGCTGTACCGGGCGGGCCCGAACCAGCGCTTCGCCCCGCGCGGCGACTACCACCTCTTCGCCGGCGACGGCATGGTCCACGCCTTCCACATCTCGGGCGGCAAGGTCGATTACAACAACCGCTGGGTGCGCACCGCCAAGTGGAACATCGAGGACAAGGAGGGCAGGGCGGTCATCAACGCCATGAATCCCTTCGACTGTGAGCCCGAGTACAGCGATTTCGTGCTGACCGACAAGGAGGGCCTGGCCAACACCGCTACCGTGTGGCACGGCGGGCGCATGCTGGTGATGGAGGAGGGACACCGTCCGTACGAGATCGATCCGCATACGCTGGAATCCGTCGGCAGCTGGGATTTTCGCGGCAAGCTGCACACCGCCATGACCGCGCACCCGAAGATCGATCCCGATACCGGCGAGATGGTGATGTTCGCCTACATGGCCACCGGGCCTTTCTCATCCGACGTCATGGTGCACAAGGTCGACGCCCAGGGCATCCTGACCGAGAGCATCCATCTGCCCACGCCGTACTCGTCGATGGTGCACGACTTCGTGATCACGCAGAACTATATCGTGGTGCCCATCATGCCGATCACCGGCAGCCTGGAGCGCGCCATGGAAGGGGGCCCGCCCTTCGCCTGGGAGCCGGAAAAAGGCGTGCACCTCGCGGTACTGCCGCGCCACGGTGGCACCACGGAGGACGTGCGCTGGGTCGAGATGCCGCTGTGCTTCGTGTTCCACTTCATGAACGGCTTCGACGAGGGCGGTGTCATCACCATCGACGGCTGCCAGTTCAAGACGGTCCCGCTGTTCCCGACAGTGGACGGGGAGTCGACCGGCAAGACGCAGCCCTTCCTGAACCGCTGGACCATCGATATGAACCAGGAGACGCCGACGGCGACCTTCGAGCAGATCGACGAGTTCGAATCCGAATTTCCCCAGTGCGACCCGCGCCACATGGGCAAGCCGTACCGCCACGGCTGGTACGCCTCCTGTGACGGCGAGCTGAAGAGCCCGCTGTCGGAGAACGAAAATTTCTATAACGTGGTGGGCCACTACGATCACGAGACGCAGGCCGTGGACCGCTTCTCCTGCGGACAGGCGATGACCTCCGAGCCTATCTTCGTGCCGGCATCCGCCGGCTCTGCCGAGGGCGAGGGCTACCTGATGTCCGTGGTGACCAGCTTCGAGACGCGCACCAGCAGCCTGTATATCTTCAATGCGCTGGAAGTGTCCGCCGGCCCGGTCGCGAAGGTGCACCTCTCCCACCGCGTACCGGCCGGGTTCCACGGCAGCTGGCGTCCCGGGGACTGACATCCCCGGCGCGCGGGCGCAGGGCGATGCAATAACGATAAAGGAGGCTCTATGCAACCCTGGCCGGACAACCCCTTCCTGCAGGGGTACTACGAGCCCATTACCTTCGAGGCCACGGCGCCGGAACTGGTGATCGAGGGCGAAATACCGCAAGACCTCAACGGGACGTTCTACCGCAACGGGCCTAATCCGCAGGTGCCGCCGAAGAACGAGTACCACTTCTTCACCGGCGACGGCATGATCCACGCCTTCACGTTCGACAACGGCCGCGTCAGCCACATGAACCGCTGGGCGCGCACCGCGCGCTTCAAGATCGAGCAGCGCACCGGCCAGTCACTGTTCAGCGGCATGAACCCGCTCGAGACGCCGCCGGAGTACCTCGACTTCGTGCTCACCGACAAGGAGGGTGTCGCCAACACGTCCGTGGTGTACCACGGCGGCAAGCTGTTGTTGCTGGAGGAGGGACACCTTCCCTTCCAGATGGACCCGGATACCCTCGAGTCACACGGCGCGTGGAATTTCTACGGCAAACTGGACACCACCATGTCGGCGCACCCGAAGGTGGATCCCGCCAGTGGCGACCTGCTGTTCCACGCGTACATGGCGACGGGGCCGTTCACCGATGACATGGGCTACTACCGCGTCAACGCGGAGGGCTTCATGGTCGAGTCCCACGTGTTCAAGGCGCCGTACGCTGCCATGGTGCACGATTTCGTCGTGACCGAGAACTACATCATCTTCCCCGTCATGCCCATCACCGGCGACCT
>JAWVYG010000270.1:0-4976 GCA_033722815.1 Halioglobus sp. | reverse complement strand
TCCGCCGGCAAGCAGGCGGTACATCCACAGTTTCGTTTCGCGATCGTCGTGGATCACCGTGTGGCCCTTGTAGGTGACCGTCTTGCCGCCGCCCATCGGCGTACCCTTGCTGGTGATGACAACCGAGGAGCGCCCGTCCCGGGCGATCGCCTTGATACGCACACGCTCACGCGTCGCCGTCATCCAGATCTTGCCGTCTACCGGGACGTAAGCCGTGGTAACACCGAGCGGGTGTCCCGCCTTGTTCGCCCAGATGAAGGTGCACTCGCCGCCGGTGCGGACAAGCTCCGCCTCGCGCTCGGGATCCAGCCGGTAGCGTTTGACATCGTCGTAGTTGACCGCCTGCTCAGTCATGGTTTTCTCCAGTAATCCCGCGGGCACAGTGCAAGAGCGCATGATAGCCAAAGGCGTACGCATGTAGCTACTACTGCGAACGGTAATGGCACATAATGACGCCGGTGCAGTTGTAACGGCGTTTACCCGACAGAGGAGTCAGGACAGGCAATGGCGAGATCGATGTCGACGGCAGCGGCTGCGCTGCTGTACGCATCCCTGGCGGCGCTGGGCGGCTGCACCTGTGGTTTCGACTGTTCCAGCGACGACGAGGAATCCGGCAGCCGCGCCGTACTCGACCTGCGGCTGTCAGACGCCTCGCCGGAGGACCTGAAGGAAGTCGTCATCGATATCGAGTCGATCACGCTGCAACGCGGGGGAGGCGACGATGTCGAGATCGAACGCTTCAGCGTGCCCCGGCTTGGCATCAGCAACGAAGACAACGTTCCCGTCGACCTGCTGCAGTTCCGCGGCGAGAACAGCGTGCTGCTGGTAGATGATCTTGAAATCGATGCCGACGACTACAACGACATCGTCATCGCCATCAGGGTGGACGACCCGAACAATTCCTATGTGCTGGAAGACGATGACACGCTGCGCGAACTCACCGTGAGCGGCGGGCGCCTCGTTCTGCCCGGCGTGCGCCTGACGGAGGGTGACGAGAATCTGACCATCGAGTTCGATCTGGCGCTGTCGCTGCGCTACGAAGCGGCCAGCGAGCGCTACCGGCTGACCAGCGACGGGGTGCGCGTGGTGGACAATACACGCGGCGCCACCCTCGCCGGCAGTATCGATACGGAATTGTTCGACCGCGGCGTGTGCGACGACAAGATCGACCCCGAGCAGGGCAATCGCGTGTACCTGTACGAGGGACACGGCCTGGACGCCGGGGGGCTCGCCGATGTGCATCGCAGTGACAGCGCCCGCAACATACCGGCCGATGCCGTCGCCCCCATTGCCGTGGCCAGCGTGTTCTCCGGTAACTCCGACACCTGGCGCTACGAGTTCGGCGCACTGGCGCCCGGCAACTACACCGTCGCCTTCAGCTGCGACACCGAAGACGATGACGCAAGGGACTACGACGGCATCACCGTGCCGCTGCCGGCCGAGCAGCTGTACGAGGTCAGGCTCGATAGTAACAGCGCGGTATTCTGCGACATCGAGGATGACAGCAACTGCGGGTGAGCGCGGCAGCGCGACTCGCCGCGTGAGCGCCAATCCACACACTAATCCACACACTAATCCACACTACCCGGAAGACGCGATGAACAGTGTCATTGTCAACGGCAGCAGCGTGACGCCCTCCAAGATACTCTGCGTCGGGCGCAACTACACGGAGCACATCTTTGAGCTTGGCAACGAGGTGCCCTCTGAACCCGTACTGTTCATGAAACCGAATTCCGCCCTGGGCACGGTGCTGCATTCCCGCGCCGGCGGAGAAGCCCTGCACTACGAATCCGAACTGGCGTTCATCGTGACATCCGGCCAGTTTACCGCCGTCGGACTGGGGCTGGATCTCACGCGCCGGCAACTGCAGTCACAGCTGAAGGAGAAGGGCCTGCCCTGGGAAAGGGCCAAGGCATTCGACGGCGCCGCGCTGTTCAGCGAGTTCGTGCCCGTACCAAAGGACATCTCCGGTCTCGGCCTGCGCCTGGAGATCGATGGCGAACTGCGCCAGGAAGGCGGGGTCCGGCAGATGCTGAACAAGCCCGCCGACATCCTGCGCGCCATCGCAGCCTTCGCTACCCTGGAGGATGGCGATATCGTGATGACGGGCACCCCCAGCGGCGTCGGCGAGGTCATACCCGGCCAGACCTTCCATGGCAGCGTACTGCATGAGGGGCGGGACCTGGTTGCGGCCCACTGGCAGGCGGCATAAGTTTACAGCATCCCACGCCCGGTGCGATTGTGCCCCTCACAGATTTCAAGTAGGTTTAGGACAAAGCTGTGGGTGGGAGACCATGCAACCGATACTGCGTCTGGACCTCGCCGGCCAGCCCCGGGGCTGGATAACCCTGCACGAGGCCATCACCGCGTACGCCAAGGGCGACGTCGTCTACGGCATCGGCGACAACCTGCCGCCGGTGTTCGGTGGGCTGCAGCGCAGCGGCCAGCGCTCGCGCATGGACCTGCAGCCCATCGTGGCGATCCAGGGCAGGGTCATACAGGGCTTCGCACCGCCTCTGTGTAACCGCACGCTGTTTCGCCGCGACGACCATCGCTGCCTGTACTGCGGCGGCCAGTTTGCCCGCGGCGACCTCACCCGCGACCATGTGCTGCCGACATCCAGGGGCGGCACGGACCGCTGGGAAAACGTCGTCGCCGCCTGCAAGCGCTGCAACTGGCAGAAGGACAACCGCACGCCGGAGGAGGCGCACATGCCGCTGCTGGCCGTGCCGTTTCGACCCAACCCCTTCGAGTGGCACTTCCTGGCCAAGGATCGCATTCTCGCCGACCAGATGGACTACCTGTCCCAGCAGTTTCGCGCCCAGCGCGACTGGGCCGCTTAAACACGTCCTGCTCAGCGTTTATACTCCCATCGGGCGACGCATCCCAGCAGCCCGCAGCGGAGGATCAAACGTGCCGACCGAAGACCTGGACGCCGTACAGTCAATGATGCAACAGATGGGCCGCTCGGTCATCGGCCAGGACCAGGTGGTGCGCACACTCGCGCTGGCGCTGCTGTGCAACGGCAATGTCTTGCTGGAGGGCCTGCCGGGAACCGCGAAGACGCGCTCGATCAAGACGCTGTCGCAGGTGCTGCAGACCGGCCTGGGCCGCATCCAGTTTACCCCCGACCTGCTGCCGGCGGACGTGACCGGGAGCGAGGTCTACCGCGAGCACCAGGGCAAGTCCGAACTGGAATTCCAGCCGGGCCCGATCTTCAACGAACTGGTGCTGGCCGACGAGATCAACCGGGCGCCCGCCAAGGTGCAGTCGGCGCTGCTGGAGGCCATGGAAGAACGCCAGGTCACCGTGGCGGGCAAGACCTACCCGCTGCCGGCGCTGTTCATGGTGTTGGCGACGCAGAACCCGATCGAGCAGGAGGGCACCTATCCACTGCCGGAAGCGCAGATGGACCGCTTCTTCATGAAGATCGCCGTGCGCTACCCGCGCAGCGATTCGGAACTGGCCATTCTGCGGCTGTTGCAGGCGGAGGAAGGGGAAGACGTGCCGCAGCTGCAGTCCATCGCCCAGTCGCACATCTTCAACGCACGCCAGGACATCCAGGCGATGACCGTGTCGGCCGCGGTGGAACAGTACATCGTGGATCTCATCGCCGCCACGCGGCAACCGGCCGACTACTCGGACGCGCTGGCGCAGTGGATAGAAATAGGCGCCAGCCCGCGGGGCAGTATCTGCCTGCACCGGGCCAGTCGCGCCAGCGCCTGGCTGGACGGCCGCGCGCACCCCGAACCGGACGATGTAAAACAGGTGGTGCACGCCGTGCTGCGACACAGGATCACGCTGAGCTATGACGCGCTGGCCGACCAGGTCTCCCCGGACACCGTGATAGACGAGATCCTCAACCGCGTAGCCGTGGGGTAGTGGCCGGTGGCGCCACCCGACAGCGATCAAGTCTATACCAGCCTGCGCAACCTGGTGCGCCTGCGCTACACGGCGCAGGGCTTCAACTACCTGCCGCAGCAACCGCTGCGCTCACTGCTTAGCGGCCGCAAGCGCTCGCGGCTGCGGGGCCGCGGGCTGGACTTCGACGAGCTGCGGCACTACCGGCCCGGGGACGACATCCGCAACATGGACTGGCGCGTCACGAACCGCACGGGCAAACCCCATGTGCGCGTGTATACCGAGGAGCGCGACAGGCCCGTCTTCGTCGTCGTCGACCAGCGCCTGCCGATGTTCTTCGGCAGCCGCAACAAGATGAAATCCGTGGTGGCCGCGGAGGTGGCCGCGATCACCGCGTGGCGGGTGCTGTCCGTCGGCGACCGTATCGGTGCCATACTGTTCAACGATACACGGGTTGTAGAGGCGCAACCGACGCGCAACGCGAAACGTGTCATGGCATGGCTGGGTGACCTGAACAGGATGAACAACGAACTCAGCGCCAGTAGCCGCCAGAACAGTAACGCCCCTGCCCTGTCCGACTCGCTGGACAAGCTCGCGCGCCGCATCGGACACGATCACCTGGTGGTGCTGGTATCCGATTTCTACGGCTGGAACCGCAAGACTCTCGACGCCATCAGGCGCATCAGCCGGCACAACGACGTCATCTGCGCACTGGTGTTCGATCCGCTGGAGAGGGACATCTCTCGCGCCAACAAACTGGTGGTCAGTGACGGCCAGTTCCAGCTCGAGGTAGACCCCGCCGCACAGGGACTGGGCGAACGCTTCGAGGCAAGTTTCGAAAGCTCCGTCGCCCACGTGCAGTCCGACCTGAAGCGCTATCGCATCCCGGTGCTGCCGGTGGACACCGTCGCACCGGTTACCGAGCAACTGCAGGAAAAACTCGGGGGAGGCCGGGGGCCGCAATGAGCGCACCCGAGCTGCCCGACGCCTTCGGCAACTACGCGCTGGGGGACGCCTTCGCCGAGGTGATCGCGCCCCCTGCCGTAAACTGGCTGCCGCAGACCCCCGGCTGGATGCTGCTCACGCTGCTGCTGGCCCTTGTGCTACTGCGCCGC
>JAWVYG010000269.1:0-4980 GCA_033722815.1 Halioglobus sp. | reverse complement strand
CGGCGGCGCTTCACGGCAGGTTTCCTCCAACCAGTCCCACCTGCACCCGCGGCTCGGCAGGACCGTCACCCGCCATCTGGGCTCCACCTACCGCGCCGCCATCGGCGACCACAACCGCGCGGCCTATGCACAGCTGCGCGAGCGACTCGACGCCTGCGGCAGACCCCTGGTACTGGACTCTTTCTGCGGCACCGGCCACAGCACGCGGGCGTTGTCCGCCCGCCACGGCGATTGCCTGCTGGTCGGCATCGACAAGTCCGCTGCGCGCCTGGCGAAGCACCCCGCACAGCCCACGGACGGCTACCTGCTGCTGCGGGCCGACTGCGAAGCCATCTGGCAACAACTCGCGGCAGACGGCATCGCTCTGGCCCATCACTACATCCTCTACCCCAACCCGTGGCCCAAATCGCGCCACCTGCAGCGCAGGGTTCACGGGCACCCCGCGTTCCGGACGTTGCTTGCCCTGGGCGGCAGGCTCGAGTTGCGCTCCAACTGGCAGGTCTACGTGGAGGAGTTCGGCGTCGCCATGTCACTGGCCGGGCAGGTCGGCGTGGTCAGCGAGCTGTGCGCACCCGTGCAGCCGCTGACCCTGTTCGAACGCAAGTACCACGACAGCGGGCATCCGCTGTGGGTATACCGCTGCGCAATCGCGCCGTGACGGCTTCAAAGTTATACGCTACAGTTGCCAGTCCGTAGCGAGGTACCGACATGTCAGCCGAAAACGCAGACCCGGTGTGGGAACAGATCAGGGAAGAAGCGGGCAAACACGCCCGTGAAGAGCCTATTCTCGCCAGTTTCGTGCACGCGACGATCCTGAATCATACGCGCCTCGAGCTCGCGCTGAGTTTTCACCTCGCGAGCCAGCTCGACAGCCCTACCGCATCGTCACTGCTGCTGCGCGAGGTTATGCTGGAGGCGATGGACAGTGACGCCGGCATCCGCGAGGCGGTGCGCGAGGACCTGCGTGCGGTGATAGAGCGCGATTCCGCCTGCCACGAGTTGTACATACCGTTTCTCTACTTCAAGGGCTTCCACGCGCTGCAGACGCAACGGGTGGCGCACTGGTTGTGGAACGTTGGCCGCGAGCCACTGGCACTGTTTTTCCAGAACCGCATGTCGGCCGAGTTCGGCGTGGATATTCACCCCGCGGCGCAAATGGGCCACGGGATCATGCTCGATCACGCCACGGGCCTGGTAATCGGCGAAACGGCGAGAGTGGGCAACAACGTCTCCATCCTGCAGTCCGTGACGCTGGGGGGAACGGGCAAGGACGAGGGCGACCGACATCCAAAGATCGGCGACGGCGTGTTGATCAGCGCGGGCGCCAAGATCCTCGGCAACATCACCGTTGGCGAGGGCGCCAAGGTCGGCGCCGGCAGCGTGGTGCTGGAAGACGTACCGCCGCATACGACCGTGGCCGGGGTGCCGGCGAAGATCGTGGGGCGGCCGTCCTCCGACCAGCCGGCGCTGGAAATGGAACACGACTTCTGCTGCGACGAGGCGGCCGTGGCCGCGGCAAAAAAAGAAGCGGGCTGACGCGCCCTCAGTCCTTGCCGTGATAGCGCGGCGACAATTCCACGACCGCGTCGACGAACGCGGTCACATGTTCGGGATCGACACCCGGCGTGATGCCGTGGCCGAGGTTGAACACGTGCCCCGTGCCGGTGCCATAGCCCTCGAGTATCGCCGCCACTTCCTCGCGGATGCGCGCCGGTGAGGCGTACAGCATCGCGGGATCCATGTTGCCCTGCAGCGCGACCCTGTCGCCCACGCGCTGCCGCGCGCCGCTGATATCCGTGGTCCAGTCGATGCCCACCGCGTGGGCGCCGGCGTCGGCGATGAGCTCCAGCCACTGGCCGCCGCCCTTGGTGAACAGGATAACGGGCACGGGGCGCCCATCGGCGGTGGCGGGGAGCTGTTCGACCACGCGGCGCATATACGCAAGCGAATACTCCCGGTAACCCGCCGCGCTGAGATTGCCGCCCCAGGTATCGAAGATCTGCAGCGCCTGCGCACCGGCCTCCACCTGTGCACCGAGGTAGTCCGCCACCGCGTCGGCAAGCCGCTGCAGCAGCTGGTGCATCAGCTGCGGCTTGTCATAGGCCATGGCCTTGACCCGGGCAAAATCCTTCGAGGAACCGCCCTCCACCATGTAGGTCGCCAGCGTCCACGGGCTGCCGGAGAATCCGATCAGGGGGACCGCGCCATTCAACTCGCGGCGTATGGTGCGCACCGCCTCCATCACGTAGCCGAGATCGTCTCTCGCAGTGATATCGAGCAGCCCCGCCAGGTCGGCTTCGCTGCGCACGGTCTTGCGAAAGCGCGGCCCCTCACCCTCCTCGAAATACAGGCCCAGGCCCATGGCATCGGGGACGGTCAGGATATCGGAAAACAGGATCGCGGCGTCCATCGGGTAGCGACGCAGCGGCTGCAGCGTTACCTCACAGGCCAGCTCCGCGTTCATGCACAGGTCGAGAAAAGAACCGGCCTGAGCCCTCGTGGCGCGGTACTCCGGCAGGTAGCGGCCCGCCTGGCGCATCATCCAGATCGGCGTGCGGTCCACGGGCTCGCGCAGCAGTGCGCGCAGGAAGCGATCGTTCTTCAGTTCACTCATGGCTGGTCCGGAAAGAGCGCCGCACCCGGCGTGCGGCGCGACGAGTTATACCTCCAGGTAATCGAGGATACCCCCGGCCGCCTGGCGCCCTTCCCAGATCGCGGTGACGACCAGGTCGGACCCGCGCACCATGTCGCCGCCGGCGAAGACCTTCGGGTTGCTGGTCTGGAAGGGAAAGTCCTGGAACTCCGGGGCGACCACGCCGTTCCAGTCATTGGTCTGCACGCTGATAGCGTCCAGCCAATGCGGCGGGCTGGGCTGGAAGCCGAAGGCGATGATGACCGCGTCGGCCTCCAGTACCTCCTCACTGCCGGGTATCGGCTGCGGCCTGCGCCGCCCGTCCTCCCCCGGCTCGCCCAGCTCGGTGCGTACCATCTTGACGCCACAGGCCTGGCCGAAATACTCCACGACCTCGATGGGCTGGATGTTGTAGAGAAACTTCACACCCTCTTCTCTCGCGTTCTTTACCTCGCGGCGCGAGCCGGGCATATTTTCGGCGTCCCTGCGGTACGCGCAAGTCACGTGCTCCGCCTGCTGCCTGACCGCGGTACGCACGCAGTCCATCGCGGTGTCGCCGCCACCGAGAACGACCACGCGCTTGCCCTTGAGGTTGACGTAATCCTCGGGATCCTGCTCGTAACCCTGGTTATGGTTCACGTTGCCGACAAGGTACGGCAGTGCCTCGTAAACGCCCGGCAGGTTCTCGCCGGGGAAGTCGCCTTTCATATAGGTATACGTGCCCATGCCGAGGAACAGCGCATCGTAGTCCGCAAGCAGCTCGTCGATCGTAACGTCGGTACCGACTTCCGTGTTGAGCCGGAACTCTATCCCCATGCCCTCGAAGATCTCGCGGCGCCGCACCATCACTTCCTTCTCGAGCTTGAACTCGGGAATGCCGAAGGTAAGCAGCCCGCCAATCTCCGGGTAGCGATCGAATACGACAGGCTTCACGCCGTTGCGCGCGAGCACATCCGCGCAGCCCAGTCCGGCCGGGCCCGCGCCGATAATAGCTACCTTCTTGTCGGTGGGCACGACCCGCGACATGTCCGGGCGCCAGCCCATGGCCAGCGCGGTATCCGTGATGTACTTCTCAGAGGCGCCGATCGTCACCGCGCCGAAGCCGTCGTTGAGCGTGCAGGCACCCTCGCACAGGCGGTCCTGGGGGCACACCCGTCCGCACACCTCGGGCAGCGTATTGGTCTGGTGGCTCAGCTCCGCCGCCTCGAACAGATTGCCCTCCGCCACCAGTTTCAACCAGTCGGGTATGAAGTTGTGCACCGGGCACTTCCACTCGCAGTAGGGATTACCGCAGGCCAGGCAGCGATGGGATTGTTCCGCCACCTGCTCCTGGGTATACGGCTTGTAGATCTCCACGTAGTTCTGCTTGCGTTCGCGCAGGCTCTTCTTGTCGGGGTCGCCGCGCCCGACATCGATAAACTGGAAGTTATTGGATAAACGTTTCGTCATAACCTTGTCCCGACGGACCGATCAGTCCGTATTGCGCAGGCGCGACATCAGGCGGTCCAGGTCAGCCGCCTTGGGTTTCACCAGCCAGAACTTGCCAATGTAATCCTCGAAGCGCTGCAGCAGGTATTCGCCCCACTGCGAACCCGTCTCCCGCACGAACTCCGCGATCGTGCTGCGCAGGTGATTGCGGTAGGGTTCCATATACTCCGGGTTCACGCGGTGGATATCCACCAGCTCGCTGTTGTACTTGTCGATGAAGGTACGGTCGGTGTCCAGCACGTAGGCGAAACCCCCGGTCATGCCGGCCCCGAAGTTCACACCCGTGGAGCCCAGCACGGTTACCGTACCGCCGGTCATGTACTCGCAGCAGTGGTCCCCCGCGCCTTCCACCACGGCGTCACTGCCGCTGTTGCGCACCGCGAAACGCTCGCCGGCAATGCCCGCGGCATACAGGCGGCCGCCGGTGGCGCCGTAGAGGCACGTGTTGCCGATAATGGCGGTTTCGTTGGACGCAAAACTGGAATTGCGCGGCGGGTACACCACCAGTTTGCCGCCGGCCATGCCCTTGCCGACATAGTCGTTCGAATCGCCCTCGAGGTACATGTGCAGGCCGCCGGCATTCCACACACCGAAACTCTGGCCGGCCGTGCCGGTCAGGCGCAGCACCAGCGGCGCTGTATCCATGCCCTTGTTGCCGTAACGCCGGGCGATCTCGCCCGACAGCCGCGCGCCGATGGAGCGATCGCAGTTGGTTACCTCGAACTCGAACTCGCCGCCGCTCTTTGCCTCGATAGCCGGCAGGCAGGCGGCCACCATGGTCTCCGCCTTCTCGCCCTTGTCGAAGGGGTCATTGGAAGCGACCTGGCAGTACTCGGGCTGGCCGGTGAACGCCTCGTCCT
>JAWVYG010000268.1:0-4988 GCA_033722815.1 Halioglobus sp. | reverse complement strand
TCCTCGTGCATTTTGGAGAACTCCTCGAGCATGTTCTGCTCGTAGGCCTGTGCCTCGCCGGTATCCAGCGGCCGCTCCAGCGACGACCAGTCGATGTCGCCGTCGGTGGCCAGGTTCTCGTATTCCAGGATGCCGAGTTCCTCGAACTTGGGGCGCACCTTGTCGGTGAGCAGGCCGATGCGGTTGAGGTTGGGGATGACCCGCTGGAACAGCAGGTTGCGGAAGGTCGACATGACGAAACCGTCCAGCACCTTCTGCCGCGCCTCCTCCACGTTCCAGCCGAAGTGGCGGAACACGTCGGTGGCGACCAGGCGCTCGCGGCTGATCGCGCAGGCTTCAAAGGCGAACTGGGCGCGCTCCTCACGCTCTTCCTCCGACAGCGTCTTGACGAACTCCTCGAGGTAATTCACCCCGAAGGTCACGTGGCGCGCCTCGTCGCGGGTCACCAGGTCCACCACGTCCTTGAGGATGGGATCCGGCGTGGTCTCGCGGGTGGTGGCAAATGCCGACAGCGCAAGGCCCTCGATGACGATCTGCATGCCGATGAATTTCATGTCCCAGCGCGGGTCGGTGAGTATCTTGTCGATGATGCTCTTGAGGTGCGTGTTGATGGGATACATCAGGCCGATGCGCTTCTGCAGGTACTTGTTGAATACCTCCACGTGGCGCGCCTCGTCGAAGGTCTGCGACCCGGCATAGAGCTTGGCGTTGAGCGTGGGGGCGCAGGAGCACAGCTGCGAGGCCACCAGCAGGGCGCCCTGTTCGCCATGCAGGAACTGCGACAGGCTCCACGAATTCATGTGCAGCCAGAACTCGTCCTTGGTCTTCTCGTCCATGGCGAGGTAGGGCTCGTAGTCGTGCAGGTTCATAAGCTCGGGGGCGCGGGTCTCGTCCGGCCAGGGGCGATCCCAGTCGATGTCCATCTCCGGGTCCCAGTTGAGCTGCTTGCCGAGGTCATAGAGCTTCTTGATGCGGTCGTCCTGGATCTTGTAGTCCCAGTTGTAGGAGCCGCTCAGCGGCGTCTGGAAAATCTCCGCGATGTGGTCGACGTCCTCGCTGGTCAGCAGGTCGTCGAGGTCGGGACCGTTCCGGGGGTAATCGGACCCGGAAAAATTCTGGATCTTGCGGGGCGTCTCGTCTTGCCATTCCACCTTCATGCGCTTTTTCTCCTGTTTTTCAGCACCTTGCCGATATTGTGGCAGCCCGGCCAGGCCGACAAGGTAAAGTCTTGTCAATATGTGGTCATTTGTGGCCAAATAGGTTCATGCCAAACCCGAGCACGCCGGCGCAGTATGTCCTCATCCTGATCGACATGATGGAAGAGCTCGGCTGCGGGCGCGACGAGCTGCTGCGGGGCACCTCCCTGGCGAGTACGGGCATCGACAGCATCGGCGCCCGGGTGGGTGACGCCGACTTCCGCCAGCTGGTGACGAACGCCTTCAGGCTGTCGGGCGACCCGGCGCTGGGACTCAAGCTGGGCCTGCGCATGCACCTCAGCGCACACGCGGTGCTGGGGCAGGCCTTCATGACCTGCCGCGACGTGGGCCAGGTGCTGGACCTCCTGCTCAAGTACTACCACCTGCTCTCCACCGGACTGCACCTGGACTACCAGCAGCTGGACGACCACTGCGTGCTGACCATCCTCACCACGCCGCAGGACATCGACATCGAATTCGGCTACGAGCTGCTGTACGGCGCCTTCATCAACACGCTGCGCGGCCTGCTCAACGAGCCTGAGCTGCAGATGCGCATGGAACTGCCCTACCCCACACCGTGGCACGCCGACCTGTACTACGAGGTGCTCGGGAAGGATGTCCACTTCAACTGCCCCCAGGGGCGCATCCTTTTCCCCCGCAGCTGGCTCGACACCGAACTGCCCTCCTCCAACCCGCCACTGCGGCGACTGTACGAGGCGGAGTGCGCGCGCCTGCTGGCGGACCTCGAGGGGGAGGATTCGGTCGCGGAGCGCACGCTGAAACTGCTGCGCAAGCTGGAGGGACAGTACCCGCAGATGCCGCAGATCGCCGGCATGCTCAACCTGAGCCCGCGCACCTACCGGCGCCGGCTGGACGACGAGGGCCAGTCCTTCCAGAAACTGCTCGACCAGGTGCGCAGCGAGCACGCCACCCGCTACCTGCAGAACACGCGCCTGCCGCTGTCCACCATCGCCTACATGGTGGGCTTCAGCGACGCCTCCAACTTCCGCCGCGCCTATATCAAGTGGACGGGCAGGGCACCCGGCCAGGTGCGCAATGGCTGACGCACCGGCCTGCGGCGCCGGGGGCAGGACACGCGCCCTGTCGGTCTACCTCGGCGCGGAGGCCGCCAGGCGCATCGCGGCCGACGGCTGGCAGCCGGACCTGTTCGACGTACTGGTCGGCGCGTCCGGCGGCGCCAAGTGGTTCATCCTCGGCCACCTCGACCGCCTGCTGTTCGGCGACTTCCTGGCGCGCGGCGAACGGCCGCTGAACGTGCTGGGTTCCTCCATCGGCACCTGGCGCCACGCCTGCCTGGCCCAGCCCGATCCGGTCGGCGCCATCGATCGACTCGAACAGGGCTACCTGCACCAGCGCTACGCCAGCCGCCGACCCTCGGTGGAGGAGATCAGCGAGGTCAGCCTGGGGATACTGGACAGCGTGCTGGGGACCGATGGCGCACGGCACATCGCGGAGCATCCGCGCATACGCACGCATATCGTCACCGCGCGCGGCCGCGGCCCCGCGGCCTCGAGGTCGAACGCCATGCTGGCGGCCGCCATGGGCACGGCCGCCATGGGCAATGCGGTCAGCCGCAGCCTGCTCAGGCTTGTGTTCCAGCGCGTGGTCTTCCACAGCGGCGCCACCCCCGATCCAGGGCTGCACCTGGGCGATTTCCACACCGCCTACGCCGCGCTCGACGCCGGCAATACCCGCGCGGCGCTGCACGCCAGCGGCTCCATACCGTTCGTGCTGACCGGCGAGCGCGACATCGCCGGCGCGCCGTCGGGGCACTATTGGGACGGCGGCATCATCGACTACCATTTCGACCTGGGACAGTATCAATCGGACGGGTTACTGCTCTACCCGCACTTCGGCGCGAACGTCATACCAGGCTGGTTCGACAAGTTCCTGCCCTGGCGCAGGGCCGCGCTGCACGAAGTGGAGAAGCTGGTCCTAGTGTGCCCGAGCGAGGCGTTCATCGCCGACCTGCCCCACGGCAAGATCCCGGACCGCTCCGACTTCAGGACGATGCGCGAACATGAGAGGCTGGACTACTGGCAGACCTGCATCGAGCGCAGCAGGGCGCTGGCTGAAGAGTTCCGCGCATTGATCGAGGGCGACGATCCGCTGGCGGGAGCGGTTGTGCTCAACTGACTCAGGTCACGTGCTCGTCGAGATAGCGAGTTACCTCTTTCTTCATCACCCGCTCGAACATCGCCGCCATCAAGCCCAGCTTGACGGAGATGTCGATCACGCCGTTGCCGAAGGACATACGACCGTGCACCCCGGAAGCGTTGATGCTCACGGTGTGATCATCCTCCCAGCTGGCGGTCACGCCGTGTTTTCTCTCCAGCTGTTCGGCCAGCCCGAGAGTGGCCTCGCGCACCTCTTCGCGAGGCATGGTGTAGGGTTTCTTGATGCGAAAGCTGGGCATTGTCGTCGCTCCCATCCAAGGTGCCGGCGCCCGCCTAGGCCGGGGCCTGGCTGAACTGTCCGGAGGTAAGCACATAACGGAGGCCGCAGCACTCGCCCTGCATCATGCTGTCCATGAGCTCCGGGTCCTCGCTGAAGGCCACCGTGCGGCGGCCGTCGGGCAGGTCGAACACCGCCACCGCGCGCCAGGGCTCCATGCCCTGGTAGAGCACAGTATAGCCGGCCACCCCGGCAACTCCACTGTACTGCGCGACCAGTTCACACAGGCCCGTCGCCGCGCGCACCTCGGCGGTGACATCCGCAAACGCCCAGCCCTGCGCCGGGGGCTCGGTGGACCACAGCGCGCAGGCCTGTTTCGTCACCAGCCCGCTGACCGTGGTGACCAGCCCGGTCTCACCGGGGCTGGCGCGCAGCAGCTGCGCCATCTTCACCGTCGCCTGGAATACGAAATTGTTCAGCGGGCCGCCGCCGAAAGTCATGCCGCCGGTGACGCTGATGTCGCCGTCGTCCGTCATGCCGAACTCCTCGCGCTGCACCCGCACCGCGAAGGGGAAACACGAGTACAGTTCACGCAGGCGGATCGCGTTGAAATCGACGCCCGCCAGTTCCATCGCCTTCCGACCCGCGAAGCGGAAGCCCTCGCTGGCGCCCAGGTCCGCGCGACTGGCGATCACCGACATGAAGTTGGATTCGGTGGAGGCGACCGGGAATACCCACTTTTCCCGCGCTATGCCCAGCTCGCGCGCGGTGCCGGCCGAACAGAACACCAGGCCCGCCGCCTGGTCCACCGTCCACTGGCTGTTGTGCAACTTCGTGTAGGGGAACGCCAGCATGCGGTTGCCCGCCGAGTGCTCGCGGATGAACTGCGCCTGTACCGGTTCGTCCGCCCAGGCATCGGGGTTGTCCGCGGCGATCTCGCTGTAGCGCGCGTACATCTGCGCCATCTGGTCGCGGTGCTCATCGACACCGAGCCCCTGCTTGTAGCGCAGGGCGCTGTCCATGATGGCGTAGTAACCCACCGGCATGCCCAGGCCGGCGTCGGACTCGACCTCCGACATCATCTCCGCCTCGGGGCGCAACAGTACGTCCGGCTCGACGCCCTCCTGGTGCGTCCAGCTCGCCTCGCCACCGGCACGGGCGGCGCACTGTTCGCGGTAGCGCGCCTCGCCGCCGCACACCAGCAGCACGCGGGCCTCGCCGCTGACGATGCGCTCGCAGGCGCGGTTGACCAGGCCCTGCTGCAGGATGCCGAAATCGGCCAGCAGCGTGGTCGCGGCGCCGGCGCCCAGCCGCTCGGCCAGGATGCGCGCGGGATCGCTGTACGGCCACAGGCTGTTGGGCACCATGATTTCCTCG
>JAWVYG010000267.1:0-5024 GCA_033722815.1 Halioglobus sp. | reverse complement strand
TGCCTCCAGGGCGACCTCGAGCTCACCAACCGCCTGCGCGGCGTGACCGATCTGGCCGTCCAGGGCCTGCCATTGCAGCGCCAGCAGCTGCGCCCGCAGCTCCCGCTCCTCGCTCTTGAACTCCGCGTACTTCTCGGCTGCCCGTGCCTGGCGCTGCAGGTGTTGCAGCTGTCGCTCGAGCTCCTCGCGCAGGTCGGTGAGCCGCTCGAGGTTCTCCAGCGTGCGGCGCATACGGCTCTCGGTTTCCTTGCGCCGCTCCTTGTACTTCGAGATGCCCGCGGCCTCCTCGATAAAGACGCGCAGCTCTTCCGGCTTGGACTCGATAAGTCGGCTGATCATGCCCTGCTCGATGATCGCGTAACTGCGCGGCCCGAGGCCGGTGCCGAGGAAAATGTCCGTGATATCCCTGCGGCGGCACCTGGTGCCGTTGAGGAAATATTCAGACTGCCCCTCCCGGGTGACCTGTCGCCTGGTAGAGATCTCGGCGTAGCTGGCGTACTCGCCGCCGAGCTTGCCGTGGCTGTTGTCGAACACCAGCTCGATCGACGCCTGTCCCACCGGCTGCCGGTTGACCGTGCCGTTGAAAATAACATCGGCCATCGATTCGCCGCGCAGGTTCTTCGCGGAACTCTCGCCCATCACCCAGCGCACGGCGTCGATCACGTTGGATTTGCCGCAGCCGTTGGGGCCGACAATCGCGCACATGTTGCTCGGGAAACTTACATTGGTGGGGTCGACAAAGGACTTGAATCCTGCCAGTTTAATGGTCTTTAGTCGCATAGCACTTTAAGAAACGCTTTTATCTAATTGTTTTTAAGGAAATAGTCCCGACATCTGTAAAAACAGCCCCGCCGCCGGAACACAACATGTAGTGTATAGGCTTTCTTTCGACAACACTATGCCTGAACAAAATAAATCGCGGGGCGGCCGCCGGCGGGGGCGCCGCGGCGGGTGGAGTCAGCGCGCCTGCAGCACCAGCGCGACTTCCGCACCCGGCGCCACGGGGTCGGAATCGGCCACCCAGCTGGCGTTCGCCTCGCCGGGACGGCCGTCGGGGGAGACCTGTACGCTGACGCGCAGGGCGGCCAGCTCGGACACCTTGCGCCCCGCCATCGAGTTGCTGTCGTCGAGGCGCACGGTCAGCGGCAGCTCCGCGCCGCTGCGACGTTGCACCGCCACCGGCATACGGCTGTCGCTGGCGGCGTCGCGGGCAAGGATGAATACCGTGTCCTGGGGGCGCACCCGGGCGCCATCAGGCAGCGAGACACTGACAGTGATGCCAGGCCCGGCCGCTGCAGGAGCGACTGGCCTGGACGCGGACGCAACGTCTTGCCCGGTCGCCTGCGGCGCCATCTCGCCCAGCGCGCGACGCGCCTGCGCGATGACGTCCGCAATCATGCGCGAGCTTTCGGAGCCGGGTTGCTCCATGACCTGCAGCCGCTGCCAGTAACTGATCGCCGCCCGGTACTGGCCCTGTTCGTACGAGGCCATGCCGAGCAGGCCGAGCGCGGTGCGCTGGTGAGGGTTCGCCGCCAGCGCCTGCTCGGCGCGCAGCCGCGCCCTGTCGTCGAGCACGCGCCCGGCGGCCATGTAGCCGGCCTGCGCGGCATAGGCCAGCGTCTGCGCGTCCTCGGGCACCTCCTGCAGCAGGCGCTCGTAACTGGCGAGCGCCGCCCCGTAATCGGCCTCGCCCATGTGGTAGCGTGCCAGCAGGGAGATGTAGTGCAGGTTATCCGGTCGCTGCGAGGAGCGGCGCGAGATGGCGTCGATGAGTTCGTCGCGCTGTTCGGCGGATGTCTGCTCGCCCAGCGCCTGCAGCTGCTCCGCTATCAGCACGTCCTGCATGCCGCCCAGCCGGTAATAGAAACCACCGGCCAGGACGGTCACCAGCGGCAGCAGCAGCCAGCGCGGGAAGCGTCCCTCGCTCTGCTGTGCCTGGGGCAGCGTACTGTTCCCGTCCTCCAGCAGGCGCAGGCGGGCGTCCTCCGCCAGCGCGGCGTCCTCCTGCGCCCCCAGCTCCTGCTCGCGTACGCGATACCACTGCAGGTTGGCACGGCCGGGGTCCTGTTCGGCCTGGGAGGATGACAGTGGCAGGAAGAAAAATACCGCGCTGACGAGGAGCAGGCCGGCGCAGGCCAGCAGGAAAAGGGTCAAGAGTCGCGCTCCCGTTCCTCGAGCATCGCCTGCAGGCGCGCCTCTTCCTCGGCACTCAGGTGGTCACCGCCGCTAGCCGCGCTGCTCGCGCGCGAGCGCAGGGTCAACGCCAGCAACAGCGCACCGGCCGCCAACAGCAGCACGGGGGCGAACCACAGCACCAGGTTGGTGCCGGAGAAACGCGGCCGGTAGCGCACGAACTCGCCGTAGCGCGCCACCATGTAGTCGAGGATTTCCTCGTCGCTGGCGCCCTCCTCCAGTTGCTGGTGCAGCAGCCGCCGCAGGTCCCGGGCAATCGGGGCATTCGAGTCGGCGATGTTCTGGTTCTGGCACTTCGGACAGCGCAGTTCCGCGCTGAGCTCCTGGTAGCGCTCCTCCAGCCCGGGCTGGCTGAACTCGTAGGTCTCGATCACCGCCTGCGCGCCGGTCGCCAGCGCCATCAGGCCCGCCAGAAGAAACCATCGACTCATGCTCATGGCGATTGCTCCCCGACGAGGGAGGCGTACAGCGGCTGCAGGGTCTCCTGCCACACCCGCTCGTCCACCACGCCCACGTGGCGATAGCGGATGATGCCCGCGGCGTCGATCAGGTAGGTTTCCGGCGCGCCGTAGACGCCCAGGTCAAGTCCAAAGGTGCCCTCTCGATCCGCCACGCTGAAACGGTAGGGATCGCCAAGATCCTGCAGCCATTGCAGGGCAGCGGCATCCTCGTCCTTGTAATTCAGGCCGAATACCGGGACGCCCGACTCGGCCAGGCTCACGAGATAGGGATGCTCCACGCGGCAGGATATGCACCACGTCGCCCAGACGTTGAGCAGGCCCACCTCCCCCGTCATGTTGACGCGGGTGCGCGTATCGCCACTGGCCAGGTCCGGCAGCGAGAACTCCGGCAGTGGCCTGTCGATCAGCGCCGAGGGCAGCTCCTTCGGGTCCAGCGACAGGCCGCGAAACAGGAACAACGCCAGCACGGTGAACAGGAATAACGGCAGGAACAGTCGCAGCCTAGACGCCATGGGCCAGCCCTTTCCCGGTTGCAGCGACACTGGTGCGGCGGCTGCGGTAGCGCTTGTCGAGCACCGTTGCGAATCCGCCAAAGGCCATGAGTATCGCGCCGAGCCACATCCAGCGCACCATCGGCTTGTAGTGCAACCTGATCGCCCAGGCGCCCTCTTCCCCGACAGGCTCGCCCATGGCGACGAAGAGGTCGCGGAACAGGCCGGGATCGATGGCGGCCTCGGTCATCACCTGGCCGGAAGCGAGGTAGCGCCGTTTCTGCGGTGCCAGCATGGCCACGGTGGCGCCGTCCCGGGTAACTTCGAAGCGCGCCTCATCGGCGACGAAATTGGGGCCGCGAACACTCGCCAGCTCGAGGAAACGGAACTGGTAGCCTGCCACCTCGTGGCTCTCGCCCGGGCTCATCTTCAGATCGTGCTCGATGGCGTGCTGGCTGACCACCACGACGCCGAGAATACAGGCGGCGAAGCCCAGGTGCGCGAGCAGCATGCCCCAGTAGCTGGGCGTCAGCCTGCGCAGTCCCGCCCGCACGGTCGCCGCCGCGCGTACCCTGAACCAGAGGTCGCGCGCCAGGCCGAGCGCGAGCCACGCGGCCAGCAGCACGGCCAGGGCGACCCAGATATTGTACTGTGCACCGAGCAGCGGCAGCGTCACGCCGCAGATCAGCGCCGCCAGGGCCGCCGGCCATAGCTCGGAGCGCCAGCGGCTCGCACTGTCGCGCTTCCACCGCGATGTCGGGCCCAGCCCCATCACCGGCGCCAACAGGGCCATCAGCGGCACGAACACCGCATTGAAGTAAGGCGGCCCGACGGACACCTTGCCCTGTCCGAGGGCGTCCATGATCAGCGGGAACAGCGTCCCGAACAGCACGGTCAGCGTCGCCACCAGGAATACCACGTTGTTCACCAGCAGCAGGCTCTCGCGCGACAGCCACTCGAAACTGACCCGGCTGCTGACCGCGGGTGCGCGCAGGGCATACAGGGTCAACGAGCCGCCGACGACGATCGCGAGGAAGACGAGGATGAACAGCCCCCGTTCCGGATCCGTGGCGAAGGCATGCACCGAGGTGAGCACGCCGGAGCGCACCAGGAACGTTCCCAGCAGGCTCAGGGAAAAGGCGAAAATGGCCAGCAGCACCGTCCAGCTCTTGAACAGGCCGCGCTTCTCCGTCACCGCCAGCGAGTGCACCAGCGCGGTGCCGGCGAGCCAGGGCATGAAGGACGCGTTCTCCACAGGATCCCAGAACCACCAGCCGCCCCAGCCGAGCTCGTAATAGGCCCACCAGCTGCCCAACATGATGCCGAGGCTGAGGAACGCCCAGGCGACATTGGTCCAAGGGCGCGACCAGCGTGCCCACGAGGCATCGAGGCGCCCGCCCAGCAGCGCGGCGATGGCAAACGCGAAGGCCACCGAGAAGCCGACGTAGCCCATGTACAGCAGCGGCGGGTGAATGATCAGCCCGAAGTCCTGCAGCAGCGGATTGAGGTCGCTGCCGTCCGCAGGGGATACCGGCAGGTTGCGGTCGAAGGGGTTCGATGTGAAGAGCGAAAACGACAGGAATCCCACCGCCACCGCGCCCATCACCGCCAGCACGCGCGACAGCACCACCAGCGGCAGCTGGCGGCTGAACAGGGCCACCGCGGCCGTCCACAGACCCAGGATCAGGCCCCACAGCAACAGGGAGCCCTCGTGATTCCCCCACACCGCGGAAAACTTGTATAGGGTCGGCAGCAGGCTGTTGCTGTTGGCCGCGACGACCTTGACCGAGAAATCGTCCTGCAGGAAGGCGTAGGTGAGACAGGCGAAACTGATGGTGAGGAAAGCGAGCATGCCAAGCGCAAGCCCCGGGGCGAGTGA
>JAWVYG010000266.1:0-5026 GCA_033722815.1 Halioglobus sp. | reverse complement strand
TCCTGCTCGATATCCAGCACCACCGAGTCGCCCTCGTTGATATGCGGCGTCACTTTCAGCGTGATACCGACGTTCTCGCGCTCGATCGTCTGGAAGGGATTCTGCGCGCCGCTGGTACCGCCGGTGTTGGTGAAGGAGCCGGTGACGAAAGGTACCTCCTGCCCGACGGTGATAAAGGCCTCCTGGTTGTCCAGGGTCAGCAGGCTCGGCGTGGACAGGATGTTGGTGTTGGTCTGGCTGCGCAGTGCGTTGAGGATCACGGTCATGGAGAAATCGTCGTCGAGTATGCCCCAGCCGAAGGTGGTGCCGGGGGTCGAGGCCAGCGCACCTGCCAGCGAGCCGAGGTCGAAGTCGTCGCTGGTATCCGGGTCGTCGTCATCGGGCGGGATAACCGCGTTGGCAATATTGCCGGCACGGTTGCTGCCAGCCTTGATGTTGCTGCCGTAGAAGCCGTCATCCTCGGCAAACAGCCACTGCAGGCCGAGGTCCTGCGCGTCGCCCACCTCCATCTCGACGATAATGGCCTCCACCAGCACCTGGGCGCGGCGGATATCGAGCCGGTGGATCACGGCCTCCAGCGCGGCCATCTTGCCCGTGTCGGCGGTGATGATCAGCGCGTTGGTGCCCTCGTCGGCCTCGATCGAGGAGCCGGACTTGCGCGTGGCCTTGGCGCCCTCGGCGCCCTCCAACTGCTCGATGTTCTGCATCACCTTGGTCAGCACCTCCGCGACCTCCTTGGCGTTGGCGTACTCGAGGTAGATGACCTTGACGTTGCCGCTTTGCTGCAGCGGCGTATCCAGGTGCTTGATCAGGCGGCGCAGTCGCGAGCGCTCCATCTCGTCGCCGTTGACCAGCACGCTGTTGGTGCGCGCATCGGCGACCAGCAACACTTCCTGCTCCGCGCCGGAGGCCTTGGCCTCGGAAGCGCTGAGTTTGTCGAGCATGCGCACGACATCCTCGGCCACGGCGAAGCGCAGCTTGACGATATCGGTCTGCTGCACGGCGGAGCGGTCCATGCGTTCGATAATGCCGCGGATGCGATCGATGTTGGCGGATACGTCGGAAATGATGATGGCGTTGCTGGGGGCGTACGCCGCCATGTGCGCCTGCTGCGGTACCAGCGGCCGCAGCACGGGAATCAGCTTGGCGGCAGAGATGTTGTCCAGGCGTATCACCTGGGTCACGTATTCATCCGAGACGCGTTCGCCGGGACCATCGCTGACCGTGACCGGCGCGGAGCGCGCATCCTTGGCCTGGATGACCCGGACCACCCCGCCGGAGCGCACCGCCGTGTAACCGTGCACCTCCAGGATAGACAGGAACAGGTCGTACAGTTCGCTGCTGCTGACGGGCTTGCTCGAAATCACCTTGACCTTGCCCTTGACGGACGGATCCACCACGATCGTCGTGCCGGTGGCCTCGGATACGAACTTGATCAGTTCCTGTATGTCGGTCTCTTTCAGGTTGACCGTGTACTCCTGCGCCGCCACAGGCGGCGCCAGCAGCGACAGCGCCGCCACCAGCAGTAAGACAGGACCTGAGACGCGGTGAATTGTCGCCAATATTCTTTCCTTTTCCTTACAGCCGACTACTGGGCCGCTGCATCCAGGCTCACACTGAGTGTGAGGGGTTGATCCTTGCGCTGCACCTCGAAAGACACCTCACTGGCCGTGCGCAGCAGGTTGTACAGCTTCATGGTGCTGGCCGGCGAATCCAGGGCAACGCCATTGACCGAGGTGACCAGGTCGCCGGGTTTGAAACCGAACTGCTCGAACTGCTCCCTGTCCTGCCCGGGGGAGACGCGGTAACCGCGCAGCTCGCCACCTTCGCGCACCGCGCTCACCGTGACCACCTGCGCCAGCGACTGCGGATTCTTGTACAGGCGCGAGCGGTAGTCCGATGCCATCGCGGTGACCCCCGCATCGGCACGCTTGTCGACGGCACTGCTCGAGGGCGCGGGCCGCGGGGCCGCCGCCGGCGCGGGGGTCGGCAGCGTGGACTTGTCAAACAGCTCGAGGCGCTCGTAGGTGCCGCCGTTATCGAGGATCACCTGCCGCGGCATGACCTTGGCCAGGCTGACCCGCCCCGGGACCGGCAGCTTGTCTTCCACGGCGTACACCGCCTGGCGCGACTTGTGCTCGATGATGGCATGCCCGAGGCCGTCTTCGGTGGAGGCCACGATGCCCCGCAGCTTGAGGTTCAGCCGTGTCTTGCGCGCATCTTTCTCGATGCCATCACGGACTGTGGCCACCGCCGGCGGCGGGGCCTCCGCCTCCGCCCCCGCCTCGCCGAACAGGTGCCAGCCGCGCAGCCGCTCGATATCCAGGCCCTGGGGTGCGGCGGCGGGCGCCGCGGTGCGCACGGGATTGATCACGGCGGCGGGCGCGAGCGCGGGGCTCTCGCCGCGGGGCACGAATATCCAGACGATACGCGCCACGGCCAGTACACCCCAGAGCAGGAAGAGAACGAGCAGGATCTGGCGGATTCGGCGCAGTCCCTCGGGCCGCGAGAGCCGCAACAGCACCGGCTCCGCGGCAGCCGCAACCCGCGAGGTGAAATCGCTGGAACTATTGAGCCACTGGGCCGACAACACACTTTCCCCGAACTGGCGCCGGCAGGTTGTACCTGGCCGGATCTGTAGTGCACTCGATTATATTGCGCGCACCTGAAAGATTAAACCGGCAATAAAACCACCGCGGCGGCCGCGGCGGGCCGTTTTGACTCGTCACCGGGGCCTGTACTATGTTTGCAGGGCGCCGGGGCACCGCGCTGGCCTGCGCGGTTGCGCCGACGGCACCACCACGGCCGGGCGCTGCCGACGACACCCTGACGACAACGATAAGGACCGGCGACCTAGGGTCGCAACGGGTAAGCTCCTTGGAAGAACTGCGCGCTCTGCTACAGCCCTGGTACCTGCACTTCAAGTTCGTGCACCTGTTCATGGTCGCAATGTGGTCATTCAGCACCGCCGTCGCCTATCGCAATTACATCCTGCCCGCCTTCCACGCCTGGCAGCGCAACCCCGCCGATGAGGCGGTACTGGCCGTGCGCAACCGGTCCATGGAGAACTTCGACCGCGGCGCCGTGCTGGAGCACTTCGCCTTTCCCTTCGTACTGCTCAGCGGGCTCGCCATGGTCTGGCTGGCGGGGTGGAACTGGCAGTCGGTCAACTGGCTGACCCTGAAACTGGCGATCGTGCTGGTGATCTTCCTGCCCATCGAAACCGTGGACTATTACATCTCGCATATGGGCGGCAACAAGCGGAGAATACGCCTGGCGGGCGACATGGACCGCTATGAGACCATGGTCCGCTTCCACTGGCGCTTCTTCCGCGTGACCACGCCGCTGATCGTGGTGTTCGTACCGCTGGCGTTCTACCTGGCCGTGACCAAACCCCTGTAGGCCCGGCCGCACCGACCAACGAGGAGAGAGACTGATGAAGCATCGCGACAGATGGGCAGTACCGGCCCTGCTGCTGTGCCTGGCAACGGCAGCGCCGGCGGCAGAGGTGCTGGTGCTGGAAGAGGTCATCGTCACCGCGCAAAAACGTGCCGAGAACGTGCAGGACATCCCGGTCTCCATAAACGTTGTGACCGGCGAACTGCTCGATAGTTTCAGCATCCGCAACACCAATGACCTCGGCGATTCGGTGCCCGGGCTGACCATCCAGCAGACACCGCAGAACCTGTCACAGGTCACCATGCGCGGCCTGGGCACCGGTTCGGGCGGCGAGAGTCTCGACCAGTCGGTCGGGTTGTTCATCGACGGCGTATGGGCGGGTCGCATCCGCGACTTCCAGGCCTCGCTGTTCGACGTGCAGCGGATCGAGGTCATCAAGGGTACCCAGACCTCGCTGTTGGGCAAGAACACGAGCCTGGGGGCGATCAGCGTGATCTCCAACAGGCCGGGCAGCCAGTTCGGCGGCTACGTACAGGGCGATTACGAATTCGAGTTCGGCAGCGTCTTCCTGACCGGCGCGCTGGACCTGCCCACCGCCCTGGGCGACTTCCGTATCGCCGCCAACGTGGTTTCCGAGGAGGGCTACGTGGACAATCGCGCCACCGGCAACGAGGTGCCGGAGCGCGAGCAGACCACGGTGCGCGCCAGCGGCGCCTGGGCGATCGGGGAGCGCGGCGAGTTGCTGGTGAGCTACCAGTGGGACGACCTGGAGATTCTCGGCGACACCTTCCAGCCCGACGTCGATTCGACCGGCCTGCTGCAGGCAATGGACCCGACGGCGGACATCGGCGTGGACACCACCAAGGACGGCCTCACCAGCTTCGGCAGCACCGGGGACGCCGAGGACGAGCAGGACTCGCAGCGCGCCCTGGTGCAATACGACCATCAGCTGGGCGACTTCCAGTTGACGGCGCTCAGCGGCTGGAGCGAGTACCGCAACGACCGCCTCACCGACTCCGATTTCCTCTCCGTGGATTACCTGACCACGGTGTACGAGAGCGACAACGAGCAGTTCAGCCAGGAGCTGCGCATCGCCTCACCGCAGGACCAGCGCCTCAACTACGTCGCCGGCTTGTACTACCTCGACAGCGAAATGACCTACTCCACCCTGACCGAAGCACGCTTCCCGCCGCCGTTCCTGCTGTCGGGCCTGCCACTGGATACCACCAACCTGCGCCTGTACGAACAGGACACCACGGTCTGGTCGGCCTTTGGCCAGGGCCAGCTGCAACTGGCGGACCACTGGCACGCAACGCTGGGTCTGCGCTACACGGACGAGGAGAAGGACGCGGTCTGGGAGCGCCGGCGCCTGCGCACCGGCATCTCCGGCAGCGCCATCATCGCCGACATCCTGGCGCCCGTCGTGCCACTGACCGAGCTGTCGCGTTCGGAGGAAAACCTGGACGGCTCGATCAACCTGCAGTACGACTTCGACGACGCCATGATCGGCTACCTGTCCTGGGCCCGCGGCAGCAAGAGCGGCGGTTTCTCCACCGAGGTGGCCGTCCCGGCGAACGCCGAGTACGACACCGAGGAAGCGGAAACGACCGAGCTGGGTATCAAGATG
>JAWVYG010000265.1:0-5047 GCA_033722815.1 Halioglobus sp. | reverse complement strand
TCGCCCCCTATGGCACAGATGCACTGCGGTTCACTTATTTTTCACTGGCCTCGACGGGACGTGATATCAAATTCGATATTGGCCGCATCGAGGGCTTCCGCAATTTCTGCAACAAGATATGGAACGCCGCGCGCTACGTGCTGATGAACTGCGAGAACGAGGACTGCGGTGCACAGGAGGGCGCGGCGCTGCAGCTGAGCACCGCCGACCACTGGATCAACGGGCGCTTCGATGCCGCGGCCGCCGAGGTGGCCAGGGCCGTGCAGGCCTACCGCTTCGACCTGGCCTCGCAGGCCTTGTACGAGTTTATATGGAACGAGTATTGCGACTGGTACCTGGAACTGTCCAAGCCTGTGCTGTGGGACGACCAGGCCCCGATTGAGGCCAAGCGTGGCACGCGCCGGACGCTCGTCGGTGTGCTGGAGAAGTCGCTGCGCCTGCTGCACCCCTTCATGCCGTTCATCACCGAGGAGATCTGGCAGAGCGTCGCGCCACTCGCGGGCAAGACGGGGGCGACGATCATGCTGCAGCCCTACCCCGCGGCACAGTCCGCACCGGGCGAGCGCGACGCGGAGGCTGCGATCGAGTGGTTGCAGGCGGTGATCCTGGGCATTCGAACCATTCGATCCGAGATGAATATCCCCCCGGGGCGAGAGATTTCCGTGCTGCTGAAAGGCGGTGACGCGACCGACAAAAAAAGACTTGCGCAAAATTCGCAATACCTGAAAAAGCTGACTAAACTTTCTGACGTGAGCTGGCTGGCAGACGGCGAGGAGGCTCCACCGGCAGCCACGGCCCTCGCCGGAGAGCTTGAAATCCTCGTCCCTATGGCCGGACTCATCGACAAAGACGATGAAATCGCGCGCCTAAACAAAGAGATAGGCAAACTTCAGCAAGCTGTTTCAAAAATTGAGAGCAAACTGGGTAACGCAAATTTCACCGACAAGGCGCCTGCCGAAGTCGTTGCCAAGGAACGACAGAAGCTGGAGGCCGAACAGCAGGCTCTGACTACCCTGCACGAACAACTGCAGCGAATCGAGAAGATCTGACCGGCTCGCTCAAACAACAACTTTTCAGGCTGTTCGTTCCCTCAAGGGCGCACAGATAATAAAAAGACGCTAGACCGAGGAAAGTGGTATGGAAAATCGTGTAAGTGGCACGGTGAAATGGTTCAACAACGCCAAGGGCTTTGGTTTCATCACGCGCGAAGAGGGAGATGACGACGTATTTGTGCATTTCCGGTCCATTCTCGGTGATGGCTACCGCACACTCAACGAAGGCCAGGCGGTAGAGTTCAAGCTGATCCAGGGCCCCAAGGGCCTGCAGGCCGAAGAAGTCCAGAAGCTCTAGGGCGCGCGCCCCAATCTCTGGTTAGCACCCCGGCGGGCCCTGCCCTCCGCTCTCCTCGAGCTGGCGGCGCCGTTGCGCGCGGCGTTCACACCGCGCCCGATGGTGATAGAATGCCCGCCGCGGTCCGGCCGCTGTCCTATCCATCGAGAGACCTTCCATGAGCCTGAGTGTCAAAATAACCGTCAGCCTGGTCATTGCGACCCTGGCTGCAACCCTTGTTTCAGTGATGATGACCGGCGCGATGTTCGACCTGCCGATACTGGCCGGCTTCGCACTGGCCTGCGTATGCAGCGTGCTGGTGGGCGCCGCGGGAGCGGCGGCAGCCGCCCCCGCAGACGCAGGGGCAACGCCCGCCGGGCAGTCCCCTGCACCGCCCGGGGACAGCGATCAGGAACGGGAATACGGCAAGGTGAAGTGGTTCAACGGCAACAAGGGCTTCGGCTTTATCATCCGCGATAACGGCGAGGAGATCTTCGTGCACTTCCGCTCGATCCAGGGAGGCGGCCGGCGCGGCCTGCGCGACGGGCAGCGCGTCAGTTTCGTCGTGAGGGACAGTGACAAGGGCCCGCAGGCCGAAGAGGTGGCGGTCGAAAGCTAGCCTCCGGCGATGATGCCCGCCCAATAGGACTGGATCATGCGCGAACCCTCGCGCAGCACGCTGTCGTCATCCAGCGTTTCGTCCTCCAGCGCCATCTCGACGATGGCATACCCCGTGTCGATCGACAGCCTGGCCTGGCTGCGCAACTGGTCATCGACGGATCGTCCAAGCAGCTCCGCTGCGGTTGCGGCGAACTGCTCCGCTACGATGCGATGGGACTCCAGCCGCACTTCCTGCAGCGGGCCGACCGCGCGCAGCGCCTGCACAACCTCCAGTCCCCCGGGCTGTTCCACGGTGACCGCGAGCGTCGCGCGCAGCAACTGTTCGACATTACCGAGCAGGCTGCGCAGGTCCCTGTTCACCAGCTGCTCGTCAAACCAGTCCCGGAAAACCGCGTTCTGGCGATCCATCAGTGCCGCACCCAGGGCGTTGAGTACGGCATACTTGTTGGGGAAATAGCGGTACAGCGCCGGCACGGTGATACCCGCGCGCTCGGCGACGAGGTTGGTAGAGATGCGCTCCACCCCCACCTCGACAAGCAGCTCCGCTGCCGCGGCGAGAATGGCTTCGTAGGTACGCTTGGCCCTCTCCTGCCGGGGGCGGTTTTTCTCAAGTAGTTCGACCTGGCGTCGCACGGCCACCTTCCCTGTCACGGATCCCTGTAACTTTCCTTACCCCGGCCTGCCGCTGCGGAACGGCCGGGCCCGGGCGATCACTGTCGTACTGCACGCCAATCGTATCCCAGCAGGTGAGTGTGTGCCAGCCCGGTGCGTGACCCGGCATATAACCGTCCGTCGCACTGGCGCGCGCGATGGCGCAATGCGAGAATAAGCCCCGTTTTTGTCCACCCGACCGGGGAAACTGTTATGCGCGCACCGTCATCGCACAGGTTGAGGCGTCACACGTGGCGGCTGCTGTTGTCCTTTCTGTGCCTGGCCGCGCTGCCCCACGGCCACGCTTTCGAGAGAACCGAGAGCCGCGAGCCCTGTGCGCAATACACGGCCACCAAGCGACCCATGTTCGGCGACCTGCACGTCCATACCAGCTATTCGTTCGACAGCTATGTGTCCAGCCAGCGCAACGATCCCGCAGCCGCCTACCGTTACGCCCGGGGCGAGGCGATCACGCTGTCCGACGCCGATTCCAACCAGGTGGTTCGCGCCCAGATCCAGCGCCCGCTCGACTTCACGGCGGTAACCGACCACTCGGAGTTCCTCGGGCCCATTGACCTGTGTACCCAGGATTCCTCCAAACTCGCCTACTGGTTCCCCGCCTGCATCGCCTCGCGCAGCGAGATATTCTACGTCCAGCTCCTGTCGGCCAACTACTGGGTCAACCTCGGCGTAACCGGGACCTCCAACGAGAAGGACGAGTCCTTCGTCTGTCGCCTGGGGGACTGTGACGCCGCCCACAAAGCCGCGTGGCAACGCATCCAGGCCGCCGCAGAGCAGTACTACGATCGCAGCAGCGACTGCAAATTCACCACCTTCGTCGGTTACGAATACACGGACGCGCCGGACTATGCCAACCTGCACCGCAACGTCATCTTCCGCAATGACAAGGTGACCGACACCGCCATCTCCACCTATGACACCGGCTCGCGCAACTACCCCATGCTGTGGCGCATGCTGCGCGAGCAGTGTACCGAGGGCCGGGACGGCTGCGACGTCATATCGATCCCGCACAACTCGAATCTCAGCCGCGGGCTGATGTTCCCGGACCCGAAGGACGAACGCGAGGCCCTCGACCGTCTTGCCCTGGAACCGCTGGTGGAACTGGTGCAGCACAAGGCGGCGAGCGAATGCCGCTTCGACCGTCTCGTCGGTCGCGGCGTCGCCACCGAGGACGAGCTGTGTGACTTCGAACAGGCGCTGTCCGACAACCTCTCGATGCTGGGCACCGTCTTCGGCGAGGTGCAGACCGAGACCGCGCAGCCGGTCGGCATCGACGAGTTCGGGCGCCGCAACATGCTGCGCAACACGCTCAAGGACGGCCTGGCGCTGGGACGCAGCAGCGGCATCAACCCCTTCAGAATGGGTTTCATCGGCAGCACCGATACGCACAGTGCCACGCCGGGGGGCGCCGAGGAGGACAACTACGTCGGCCACCTGGGCAGGCGCGACGCGGGTTACCGCAACGTGCAGGACCACTTTTTCGACAATCCCGGCGGCCTCGCCGTCGTCTGGGCGGAGGAAAACTCCCGCGACGCCATTTTCGAGGGCATGAAACGGCGCGAGACCTACGCGACCAGCGGCACCCGTCCCGTGGTGCGCTTCTTTGCTGCGCCGCAGTACCCGCAGGACCTGTGCGGCGCACCCGACATGATTGAGCAGGCCTACGCCGCGGGCGTTCCGATGGGCGCGGAAATGGCTGCGCCGGCCACCTCGCCGAGTTTCCTGGTCAGCGCCAGCAAGGATCCCGGCAGCCCGGCGCGAGCAGGCATCGACCTGCAGCGGGTGCAGGTCATCAAGGGCTGGCTCGACGCGGACGGCAGCACCCACGAGCGGGTATACGATGTCGCCGGCGACAGCGACAACGGTGCCTCCGTCGATCCGCAGAGCTGCGCTCCCACCGGGTCGGGGCACGCCAGCCTCTGCACGGTCTGGCAGGACCCCGACTACGACGCCTCGCAACCGGCTTTCTACTACGTGCGGGCACTGGAGAATCCCAGCTGCCGCTGGTCGACGCTGCAGTGCCAGGCCGCGGGCGTCAACCCGTTCTCCGCGGACTGTCCACAGCAGGCACAACAAATGAATGCGGAGATGGAAAGCAGGGGCGCGATTGGCGACGTCTACAGCAAGTGCTGCCTCGACCCTGCCGAACAGCCCTTCTATTCGCCCATCCTGCAGGAGCGGGCCTGGACCTCACCCATATGGATCAACCCAACCGACACTGAAAAGGACCCAAGTTGAGCAACAAGAAGCGCAGCCACGCACAACGATTCAGAGGCATTACTATTCCCGGGAAGTCACATCCGGCGATCAAGCGAGTCAGGCGGCAGGGCAACACACCCTCCATCCATGGCAACAAGTTCTGGGATTCCAGTTGCCTGCTCATCGACTACCTGCACAAGAACCCCCCCGAGCACTACGACACGGT
>JAWVYG010000264.1:0-5074 GCA_033722815.1 Halioglobus sp. | reverse complement strand
TGGACTACGGCGAGGCCCTGGCGCGCTACTACGAGAATGGCCCCGCCCGGGACTGGCACCACAACTACATCAGCGCCTACGCCAGTGCCCACCCGGTGGAGGACTGGGCGGAGAGCTGGGGCCACTACCTGCACATCTACGACGCGCTCGAGACCGCCGCGACCCACAAGCTGAACGACACCGATCCCGCACAGATGACGCTGCCGGAACGCATCGCGGTGTGGCGAGAATTAACGGTGAGCCTGAACGAACTGAACCGCAGCCTCGGCAGGCCCGACGCCTACCCGTTCCTGATCAATGCCGCGGTGGAAAGAAAGCTGGCTTTCGTCGACAACGTCATTCGCCAGCTGCGAACACCTGCTCCAGGGACGGCAGGTCACTGAAGGCCTGCTGGATGTTCATGTCCCAGCAGCGACGCAGTTCGACCAGGTAGGAATCACTCTCATCCAGCTTGCAGTATCGCGCGGGCTCCCCGAGGCTGTCGGCGCGGTAGTAGAGCAGTTCTATCGGTGGTCCCACAGTCGCGTTACTTCTCATGGTCGAGTCCATGGATACCAGCGCACAGCGCATCGCGATCTCGTGGGGCGTCTCCTTGCGGATGATGCGATCCAGTATCGGCTTACCGTATTTCGTCTCGCCAATCTGCAGGAAAGGGAACTGCTCCGAGGCCGTAATGTGGTTGCCCTCGGGGTATACCATGTAAAGCTCGGTGGGCTGGCCCTTGATCTGACCGCCCACGATGAAGGTCGCCTCCGCGTTGAAGCCCGCCCCGGGGCCGCCGGAGGTGAACTTTTCCTGCTCCTTCAGGCCCAGCTCGCCGATGTAGTCGGCCACGTCGGACACGTAGCGCGCCTTGGACACGTTGAATTCGGCGTCTTCACGCAGGTCGCGCTCCATCTGCGCCACCACCGCCTGGCTCGTGGCGAGATTGCCCGCAGTCATCAGCATCAGCTGGCGTTCCCCCGCGATGGAGAAGCGGTGCAGCTTGCTGTAGGTACTAACCCGGTCGGGCCCGGCGTTGGTACGGGAGTCAGAGCAGAAAACCAGGCCTTCATCCAGCCTGATCGCGACACAATAGGTCATAAAGTATTCAGTTATTCACTTCTTCTACCCGGGCTGCCAAGCGCGCCCGACGTCGACAGAATATAGCCATCGCCCGACAATTACCACAGCCGCCTGACGCTGCCCTGCCACTCCAGAAACGCATTTTATCTGCTAGAATCCGCGCCTTTCTACACTCCTTCAACGGCGGTCCAATGGCGCAATACGTCTACACCATGAACCGGGTCGGTAAAATCGTACCGCCCAGGAAAAAAATCCTCGAAGACATCTCGTTGTCGTTCTTTCCCGGCGCCAAGATCGGCGTTCTCGGCCTCAACGGTGCGGGCAAGTCAACGCTGCTGCGTATCATGGCCGGCGTGGACACCGACATCCTGGGAGAGGCGCGGCCGCAACCCGGGATCAAGATCGGCTACCTGCAACAGGAACCGCAACTCGATCCCGACAAGGACGTGCGCGGCAATGTCGAAGAAGGCGTGCAGGACGCCCTCGACGCACTGGCCGCGCTGGACAAGGTCTACGCGCAATACGCCGAGGCCGATGCCGATTTCGACGCACTGGCCAAGGAGCAGGCCAGGCTGGAGGACATCATCCAGGCCACCGACGCCCACAACCTGGACCACAAGCTCGAGGTCGCCGCCGACGCGCTGCGACTACCGCCCTGGGACGCGGACGTAACCACCCTCTCGGGTGGCGAAAGGCGCCGGGTGGCGCTGTGCCGACTGCTGCTCTCCAACCCGGACATGTTGCTGTTGGACGAACCCACCAACCACCTCGACGCAGAGAGTGTCGCCTGGCTCGAGCGCTTCCTGCACGATTTTCCCGGCACCGTCGTGGCGATCACCCACGACCGCTACTTCCTCGACAACGCCGCCGGCTGGATACTCGAGCTCGACCGCGGCAGGGGCATTCCCTACGAGGGCAATTATTCGGACTGGCTCGACGCGAAGGAAAAGCGGCTTGAGCAGGAGCAGCGCCAGGAGGCATCCCACCAGAAGGCTATCAAGGCGGAGCTGGACTGGGTGCGCAGCAACCCCAAGGGACGCCAGGCCAAGAGCAAGGCGCGCCTGCAGCGCTTCGAGGAGTTGCAGTCACAGGAATTCCAGAGCCGCAACGAGACCAACGAAATCTATATCCCGCCGGGGCCGCGCCTGGGCGACAAGGTGATCGAGGTCAGCGACCTGAAGAAGACCTTCGGCGATCGCCTGCTGTTCGACCACGTCAGCTTCACGGTACCCAAGGGCAGCATCGTGGGCATCATCGGCGCCAACGGCATGGGCAAGTCCACCCTGTTCAAGATCCTGATGGGCAGCGAGCAACCCGACGGCGGCGAGGTCGATGTCGGCGAGACGGTACAGCTGGGCTATGTCGACCAGTCCCGCGACGACCTGGACGGCAGTAAAACGGTGTGGGAGGAAGTGTCCGGCGGGCAGGACATCCTGCGCATCGGCAACTACGAGGTGCAGTCCCGCTCATACGTCGGCCGCTTCAACTTCAAGGGCTCCGACCAGCAGAAGTATGTCAAGGACCTGTCCGGCGGTGAGCGCAACCGCCTGCACCTGGCGAAACTGCTGCAACAGGGCGCCAACGTGCTGCTGCTGGATGAGCCGACCAACGACCTGGACGTGGAGACACTGCGCGCGCTGGAAGAGGCACTGCTGGCGTTTCCCGGCGCCGCCCTGGTCATCTCCCACGACCGCTGGTTCCTGGACCGTATCGCCACCCACATCCTGGCCTACGAGGACGACGGCAACGTGGTCTTCCACGAGGGCAACTTCTCCGACTACGAACAGGACCGCAGGTCGCGCCTGGGTGCCGCGGCAGACCAGCCGCACCGGGTCAAGTACCGCAAGCTGAAGTAGCGCTTCCTGGCGCCACAGCGACGACCATGCAAACCGAACAGGACTTCCACTCGCTGCTCGCGCCGACACGCCTCGACGACCTGCATTTTCGCGGCGAGTCACTGCCGCTGGATTCCCCGGCCATCTACGGCGGCCAGCTCATGGCCCAGGTGCTGAACGTCGCGGCCGCAACCCTGCAGGACGCGCGCACCGTCCACTACCTGCAGACCAGTTTCGTCGCCTTCGGCGACCCGAGGGCGCCGCTGGAATTCGAGGTGACACGCATCCGCGACGGCCGCAGCACCAGTCACCGGCAGGTACTGTTGACCCAGGGCGAGCGCGTGCTGCTCACGGCCTCGCTCTCCTTCCAGCGGGGCGCCAGCGGCTACGAACACCAGGTGGCGATGCCGCATGTCACGGACCCGCAGCCACTGCTGGATGACCCGGACACCCCTCTGGTGTTCAGCGAGGAGAACGGCGAGGGATTCCCGTTCCTCATCCTCACCTGCCCGGAATCCCCCGGCGACCCCCAGGCCAGCGCCGCGGTATGGGCGAGACCGCGCGCCGCGGTCAACGACGACCCCCTGTTGCACCAGATGCTCTTCACGTTCTTTTCCGATGCGACCATCCTGCAGTCGGCGCTGCAGCCCCACGCGCTGGACTGGGAGCATCCGGACGTGATGATCACCACCATGAACCACTCGATCTGGTTCCATCGACCCTTCGACATCAACCAGTGGTTGCTGCTGTCGAGCGAGTCGCCAAGCACGGGCAACGGACGCGCCCTGTCCACCGCCAATGCGTTCACGCAGGACGGCAAACTGGTGGCCACGCTGGCGCAGGAGGGCGTGTTGCGGGGCCGCTGACAGCGGCCCATCGCGGGCCCTCGCATAATGGCTGGCGCAGCGCTATAGTTGGCCTAGATGGGGCGACAACGGGGCATTTCCATGGCTGACATGCAGAACGACAGGCGCCGTTTTACACGGATTGAACTGGCGCTTCCGGTGGAGGTCCACCAGGGTGGCAGCGTCTGGCATCAACACCTTATCGACATCTCGCTCAGCGGTGTAGCCACCGACCAGCCCGATGTCTGGGACGCACAGTACAACGAACCCTTCACGCTGATCATCAAGCTCGACGACGACCGCACGCTGGAGCTGCACGCCTACCTGCAGCACGTCGAGGCCGGTCGCCTGGGTTTCTCCGTGGAGCACGTCGACGAAGGCAATATCGATGCACTGCGCGAGGTGCTCGAGGCGCATATGGACCTGGCCACGCTGGAAGAAGAGCTGAACGAACTGGGGGGCTAGCGACGCCCTGCCACTCTCAGGCGGCTGCCGTACCGGCGCGGCACCGCACGTACCCGCCCTGTGTACAGGCGTGGCGACCGCCCCTGAACGAAAAAACTGCCTGCAGCGCAGCTCGCTACAGGCGTTCGGCCAGCGAACCGGCCACCGCCCTGGCCGTTTCCAGCTCCTGCTCACGCTCCGCCCCGGTGTTGACGGTAACGTGGAACAGGCGCCGGCCACTGGCCACGCTCAACTGGCGCAGTTTGGCCGCCCACGCGGCCTTGTCACCCACGCCGGCCACTGGGACGACGTCGGCCTGGAAGGTTGCCTCGACGCCCTTGTGGCTGGCGCTGACGCCTTTCTGCAACACGGACATCGCCTGGTCCAATCCGCCCTGGGCGGCTCCCGGGCTTTCGAACAGCGGCTGGTACAGCGTCAGCGACATCTCGTCATCCGTGCGGAAGTTGGGGATGCTGACCTTTTCTCCCCGCGCCTTTGCCATGATGTATTCGTTCATGGCCTCACCGCGCCGCGCCTCGATTTCGTCCGCATCCGCCTTGCGCCAGGTCACCGTGCACAGCGGGTGCGGCGAGTAGTCCGATAAGCGGCGATTGATCGGCGTATCCGGGGCGATAGTAAAGTGCGCCTGCAGCAACTCGTCGGTGAGCACGCTGCAGGGATCCACATCCGCCGGACCGGTTGCGGCAGCTGCCGCTTTCCCGGACGGGGCCAGCGCTTCGCCTGCACCCTGCATCGTGACAGACGACGGATCAGGCTCACCGGAATCACCGCAGGATGCCAACAGCACCAGGGAAGCGGCGAGCACAAAGCACTTGTTGATAGACATGGGTCTCCCTCTTTGCCAAGGGACGTGGCCGGCGCGGC
>JAWVYG010000263.1:0-5079 GCA_033722815.1 Halioglobus sp. | reverse complement strand
ATCGTGCTTCGGAATGACCGAGCCGGCGGTGGCCAGCTCCGACCCGCGCAACCTGGAAACGGAGATCCGGCGCGAGGGCGACGAGTACGTCATCAACGGCCGCAAGTGGTTTATCACCAATGCGCACCACCCCGACTGTCGCGTGTTCATCCTGATGGGCAAGACCGATTTCGATGCGGACGTCTATCGCCAGCAGTCCATGGTGCTGGTGCCTATGGATACCCCCGGGGTGGAACTGGTGCGCAATGTCACCACCCTGAACCACCACTCGCCCGAGGGTCACTCGGAGGTGCTGTTTCGCGATGTGCGCGTACCCGTGGACAACCTGATAGGCAACGAGGGCGACGGTTTTCTCATCGCCCAGGCGCGCCTGGGGCCGGGGCGCATTCACCACTGCATGCGCGCGATCGGCATGGCGGAGGTCTGCCTGGAGCTGATGGTCGCGCGCTCGCAGGAGCGCAAGACCTTCGGGCGGCCGCTGTACAAGCACGGCAGCATCAGCGAGTGGATTGCCCGATCGCGCATCGAGATAGAACAGGCGCGGCTGCTGGTGCTGAAAACGGCGGCCATGATCGACGAGGTAGGGGCGAAGGGCGCGCGCAAGGAAGTGTCCATGATCAAGGTCGTGGCCCCGACGCTGCTGACCGACGTCGCCGACCGCGCGATGCAGGTGTTTGGCGCGATGGGGGTCAGCCCGGACACGCCGCTGGCCGATTTCTTCACCGGGGGGCGCGTGCTGCGCTACGCCGACGGCCCGGACGAGGTGCACCTGCAGACGATCGCCCGGCTGGAGATCAAGGACAGCGGCGAGGGCCTGCGCCACGCCGCCAACTACCTGGCGGTCAGCGAGCGCTAGCGCAATCAGCCGCGCCGGCGCAGCACCAGTACAACCAGCGCCGCCAGCAGCAGGAGGAAAACCGCGGGGACCGGCCCGAACGGGCTGGTCGCTGCCGCGGATTGCTCCGGGGCCGCCACGGTGACCTGCACGGAATCCGACCAGGCCTGCCCGCTGTTGCTCACCGCCGTAGCGGTAACGGTATAGGCGCCGGGCGCGGTGAACGCGTGGGCGACTCGCCGCGTTGCGCCCGCGGCGTGGCCGTCACCCAGCTGCCAGTCTATCCGCTGCAGGTCGGCGCCGATTGCCGGGTCCACGTAGGCTCTGAACGTGCCGGTCTGGCCGACGTCGAGCGCCGTGCGCGTCGCCACCAGCGCGATGTCGACCGCGCGCTGCCGATCCTCGATCAGCGTCACCACCTGGTCAGCGGCCACGCCCTGTAGTCTCTGCAGGTGGCCGCCGGGCCAGCGCACCAGCACGTCCGCGGCGATGAATTCGCCCAGGCCGACGTGCACGCGCGCGTGGTCCTGGGCTCCCATGTGCATGCCGCCCATCTGCTCGCGCAGCTGCGTCCTGTCGCCGGCGCTTACCCACACCGTGCTGCCGATAGCGTCGCGGTTGGACGCGGTACCCACCAGTTGCAGGGTGAGCCAGTGGTTGTCGTTGCCGCGATTGCGCAGCAACTGCTGCGGGCCGTTGTTGAACGGGTGCAGGCCCTGGCCGTTGCTGACGTACAGGTCGAGGAAGCCGTCGTTGTCGTAGTCGGCGACGGCGACGCGGTCGGTGCGCCCGCTGCCGGCGCCGGCCGCCGCCGGGTTGCCCTGCACCGGTCGCAGGCGTCCGTCACCGGTGTTTTCCAGCAGCAGGTTGTCGCGGTTGTCCACGGAACCGCTACAGCCGAGGTAGGCGTCCAGGTCCATGTCGTTGTCGAAGTCACCGGCGGCCACGGCGAAGCAATTGCCCGGTACAGCGGACAGGCCGGACCAGGACGTGATGTCCCTGAAGCCGCTGTCGTCACCGGCAAGCAACTGTTGCTCCAGCGCCGGCGTAAACGCCTTGAACTCGCGCGCCTGTAGCCCAGTGATGGCCGCCGTGCTCGTAATGACGGCGCTGACGGCGCGCCACTCGGCCGCGCGCGCCCAGACAGTCCAGGTGGCGCTGGTGGGGTCGTGGCCGATGACGATGGCGTTGTCGCCGGTCGCCACGGCCCTGGCGTCGCGCGAGGTGGCGACGGCGGGGGAGAGGGTAAAGGGCGATGCAGCGGGATGCCCGCCGGCGTCGCCGAGGTGGATCTCCCGCAGCTGCCACCAGTTGAAGCCCAGCTGGTGCAGGTCGAAGGTCACGGCGCCGTCGCTGGCAAAGGCGAAGCCTCGCTCTGCCGATGGATTAACCCGGAAGCTGGCGTCCAGCGCGGCGCTGCCGCGCTGTACCAGGTCGTTGGCGAGATAGCCCCGGGCAACCAGCAGGTCGGGGCGCAGGTCGCCCGTGAAGTCCGCGATTACCGCGTCGGTGGCGCGTTCGACCGGCGGCACTCGTTCGGCGTTTGCGACAGCGGCGAAGGGCAGGGTGCCGGCGTTGTACAGCCGGCGTGGGAAGCGATGGCCGTCGCCAAGCAGCAGGTGCAGCTGTCCGGTGTCGAGGTAGGAGGCAAGGGCAAACAGCACGCCGTCGGCGATATCCACGCCGGTCTCGGGCGCCGGCACGAAGACCCCGTCCGCCTGGCGCAAAACCCGGGTGGGTGCGGCCTTGCGCGCACCGTTGTTGAGCAACACGTCCAGCAGGCCGTCGCGGTCGAAATCGAACCACAGCGGCGTCCTGCCGCGGGCCAGCGGCTGTGCCAGGCCGAGTTGTTCTGCCCCTTCCGCCAGCTCGCCGCCCGTATTGACGTAGAACCTGCTGGCGGCGGCGAGCATGCCCCTGCCAGCGCCGGTGGTCTGGTGGACGTCCTGGTCGCCGTCGTTGTCGTAGTCCACCCAGGACACGGCATGGGGGTCGGGGCCGACCAGGACGTCGCCCCAGCGCGAGGACCGCTCCGCGAAGCTGCCGTCACCGCGATTGATATAGATGCTGGCGGGCATGCCGTGATTGGTTTCCCACAGGTCGGGGAAGCCGTCGCCGTCGAGGTCGCCCCAGGCGGCACCCCAGCTCGGGCCGGCATGGTCTATGCCGGCGGCCGCCGAAACATCGTCAAACGCGGGCGCGGCCGAGGCGCCCTGCAGCACAGCGGCCAACGCCAGTGCTGCGATCGGGCAGAGGTTGCGACAATTCGGTGGCATGGCTCGAATCATAGGGACAAGAGTGGCTGCTGTCACAGGGCCCGGGAAACTGCCAGGGGCCGCGACCCGCCTTCCCGGGCAGCACCTGCCCGACGGATCAGTCTGCCGGGCGCCGCCTCGCGCCGCGGCGTTGTCGTCGGGCTAGCGATCCTGCCACCGCGGCTCGCGCTTCTCGATGAATGACATCACGCCTTCGACGCAGTCGTCGCTGGCAGACACATCGTCCATCACCTCGCTTTCGTGGGCCAGCGCGTCGCGCAGGGACAGCGCGGCTCCCTCGCGGATAGTGCGCCGGATCGCCCGCTGCGGCACCAGGCTGTGGCGCGTGAACTGCTGCACGAAGTCGTGGGCGCACTGCACCACGTCCGCGGCGGAGTCGCAGGTCGCGTTGACCAGCGTGAGCTCGCGGGCGTCATCGGCGCTCACCGGCTCGCCGCTGAGCATCATCTGCAGCGCCCGCTGTTCGCCGATCAGGCGCGGCAGCAACACCGTACCGCCGTAGGCGGGCATCAGGCCGATCTTGATCTCCGGCAGGCCGAGAGTGGCCTCGCGCACGGCGACACGGAAGGTGCAGCCCAATGCCAGCTCGAGCCCGCCGCCCAGCGCCAGCCCGTTGATCGCCGCCACGCTCAGCTTGGGAAACTCGACCAGCCGCATGATCAGCTCGTGGGCGTGCCTGATGCGCGCTTTCGGGTCGCTGGGCGGGTCTTTGAGGTCGGTGCCGGGACAGAATCCGCGCCCTGTGCCGGTGAGTATCAGCGCGCGCGAATCGTCGCGCTCGATGTCGTCGAGGTGCCGCTCGAACAGGTCGAGCATTTCGGTGGTGATCGCGTTCAGCGACTCCGGGCGGTTCATGGTGAGTACGGCACAGTTGCCGATGGTGTCGCGGGTGAGAACGGGCATGGTCTGGACTCCTGGGTGTCGAGGGTAGTGTAGCAGCCGCGGCTGTCACGTAACGCGTTTTGACCCACCGGCATTGCCAATCCTCGGCACGCGTCCGGTGGCACCACGGGAATGGCGTTGGCGACCGGCGTTGCGGGTCGTGTGCAAATTTAACCGCGTTGTGTAGGGATTATCGGTTAGACTGTGGCGGTAGGGGAAAATGCAGAACGATAAAATCTTGCGCGAATACCGGGTCCGTTACACCGGATAGGGGATCGCAGTGTACAAGATCTACGAAGTCCTCATCTATATGCCTTTCGTGGCGCTGTGGACGCTGGTGAATTTCATTGGCGTGGCGCTGGTCGCACCGTTCAGTGCGCGTATCGCCAGTCGCTTGTTTGGGGGCGCATGGGGCCGCGGCCTGGTGCGTGCGGTGCCCTGCAGGCTGCGCATCACTGGGCGTGACCACATCGACCCGGGCACGCCCTACATCCTGGTTGCCAATCACCTGAGCCTGATGGATATACCGATCCTGTACGGCTGGTTGCCGCTCGACCTGAAGTGGGTGATGAAGAAGGAGGTGCGCCGTATCCCGCTTATCGGCTCCGGCACCGCCATGATGGGCCACATCTTCGTCGACCGCGCGGATCACGACGCCGCCATCCATGAGCTGCATGTGCTGGAGGATAACCTGCAGCCGGGGATGTCGATCCTGGTGTTTCCCGAGGGTACCCGCAGCCGCAGCGGCAGGCTGCAGGCGTTCAAGATGGGGGCCTTTCATATGGCGGTGGAGCTGCAGGTGCCGATACTGCCCATCACGATCAGGGGCACAAACGCGATACTGACGCCCGATACCATGGACCTGAATCCGGGCCGTGCGGAACTCATCATCCACCCGCCGATATGCCGCGCGGAGGTGGTGGCGAGCAGCCCCGAGTCGCTGCGCGACCGGGCGCGGGAGATCATCAGCAGCGCACTGCACGAACCGCCGCCGTCCTAGCGGCTTGGCGGCAGCCGTGTCGCCGGCTACGACCTGATGTAGTCGATGATCTTGTCGACGCTGGCGTCGGTGAGGTCGGTGTCGAT
>JAWVYG010000262.1:0-5080 GCA_033722815.1 Halioglobus sp. | reverse complement strand
TCAGTCTGGTAGCCAGGTAATGGCAACCACGTTTTAGACTTGTTTTGCCCTGGCGGGATACACTAACGAGCTGAAGGACAGAGGCGGGAACAGAAACCATGGCGATGTCATCGCGCCGCAACGCGGTCGCTGCGCTTGCAATCATGCTGCTGGGCAGTGCGCTCGCCTATGTCCTGCTGGTGGGCAAGCCCGAGCCTGAACCGGAAGAGATGCCTGAAATCGGCCCGCCCGTGGTCGATGTGGTGACCGCCGAGCCGACGTCCAGGGCGCTGACGGTGGAAACGCAGGGCACGGTGCGGCCGTTGCGGGAAGTGCGCTTGATGAGCCAGGTCGGTGGCCGCGTGGAGAGTGTCTCGGCGGGATTTTCCGAGGGCAGTTTCTTTGCCGAGGGCGACGTGCTGGTGCAGATCGAGGACGTGGATTACCAGTTGCAGATCGCCCGCGCCGAAGCTCAGGTGGCCGCCGCCAGGCAGACCCTGGCCGAGGAGAAGGGCAGGGCGCGCCAGGCGCAGCGCGAGTGGCGCAACCTCGGTTCCGACGAGGCCAATGCCCTGTTCCTGCGCAAGCCGCAGATTGCCGCCGCCGAGTCGGCGCTGAAGGCGGCCGAGGCCGACCTCGAGGCGGCGCGGCTCGACCTCGCGCGCACGTCCATTTCCGTCCCCTTCAATGGCCGCATCAGCGAGAAGCTGGTGGACATCGGCCAGTTCGTCGCGCCCGGTACGCATGTCGCCACCGTCTATGCCACCGATGTGGTCGAGGTGCGGTTGCCGCTGACGGGGCGGCAGGTGGCGCTGCTGGACCTGCCCCTGAGTTACAACGACACGCCGGCAGCCGACTCCGGGGGTGCGCCGGTCGTGCTGCACGCCCGCTTCGCCAACCGCACCTGGGAATGGCGCGGCCGGATCGTGCGCACCGATGCCAGCATCGACGAGTCAAGCCGCGTCGTCTACGCCGTGGCCGAGGTCGAACGTCCCTTCACCCGCGATCCCGACAGCGAGCGGCCGCCGCTGTCTCCCGGGCTGTTCGTCAACGCGGTGATCAGCGGCCGCACCCTGCCGGACGTGGTGGAGCTGCCGCGCTCGGCGCTGCGCAGTGGTGACGTCGTGCAGACGGTGGGACCGGACCAGCGCATCCGCCAGCGCGACGTGCATGTGCTCGATCGCAATGCCCGCAAGGTCTGGGTGCAGGGCCTGGCCGGCGGCGACCGGGTGGTGGTGGATTACCCCGCCCTGCTGGTGGGCGGCACCGAGGTCAGCGTGCGCCCGGTGGCAGAGCTGGTAACCGGGCACTAGGTGCGCGCGGTGGCCGCGGCGCGCGGGAGAATGTGATCCATGGGTGGTCCGATACGCTGGTTTGTCGATAACCCCGTCGCCGCCAACCTGCTGATGGTGCTGCTGATCGTCGGTGGCGCGCTCGGCATCCCCGCGCTCGACAAAAAGTACTTCCCCGACTTCGAACTCAACATCGTGCAGGTGTCCATGCCCTACCCGGGCGCGGGACCCTCGGAGGTCGAGCAGCAGATCTGCAAGCGTATCGAGGAGGCCGTGCACGACCTGAACGGTGTACAGGAAGTCCGCTCCACGGCGCGCCAGGGAGTGGGCAGGGTGCTGATAGAGGCCGAACCCGGCTACGACGTGCAGCGGCTCACCGCCGAGGTGAAGACGCGCGTGGACGCCATCTCGACCTTCCCGGTCGATGCCGAACGACCGGTGGTGACCGAGCTGGCACACCGCCACTTCATGGCCATGGTGAGCGTGGCCGGTGACATCGGCGAGCGCGAACTGAAGGAGCTGGGCGAGCGCCTGCGCGACGACCTGGCCTCGCAACCCCACGTGGCCGTCGTGGACCTGGTCAGCCCGCGCCCCTACGAGGTGTCGGTGGAGGTGTCCGAGTACACGCTGCGCCGCTATGGCCTGACGCTGTCAGAGGTGGTGGCGGCGATTCGCGGCTCCTCGCTGAACCTGCCGGCGGGCGCCATCAAGACCGCCGAGGGCGACGTGCAGCTGCAGACGCGCGGGCAGGCCTATGACCAGGTGGATTTCGAGAGCATCCCGCTGCTGAGCAAGCTCGACGGCACGCAGCTGCTGCTTGGCGACGTGGCCAACGTGCGCGACGGCTTCGAGGATGTCGATGTCGTCGCGCGGCTCAACGGCATGCCGGTGCACAATCTCAGTGTCTACGTCACCTCCAGCCCGGACACCCTGGCGACCAGTGAGTCGGTGCAGCGCTGGGTGGAACGGACCCGCGCCACCCTGCCCGAGGGGGTATCGCTGGAATTCTGGCGCGATGCCGCGGAGCCGTTTCGCGAGCGCACCAGCATGCTGGTGAAGAACGGCGTGGGTGGACTGGTGCTGGTGTTCCTGCTGCTGATGGTGTTCCTGCGCCCGCTGTTGGCCATGTGGGTGTGCGTCGGCATCGCCATCGCGTTCATGGGCACGTTCTTCGTGCTGCCGTTCACCGGCATCAGCCTGAACATGATCTCGCTGATGGCGTTCCTGTTGATCCTGGGGATCGTGGTGGACGACGCGATTATCGTCGGCGAATCGGTGCACGCCCACCAGGCGGCGGGGGAGACCGGCGCCAAGGGGGCTGTGATGGGCACGCGCGCCGTGGTCAAGCCCGTGATGTTCGCCGTGATCTCCACCATGATATTCGTCGGGCATATGTTCTTCCTCCCCGGGGAGATGGCCAGCACGGCCACCCCGCTGCCGGTGGTGGTCACCCTTGCGCTGTCGTTCTCACTGGTGGAGTGCCTGTGGATCCTGCCCGCCCACCTGGCCCACATGCGGCCGCTGCGCCCGAGCCGGTTTGCAGGCCTGCGCCGGCTCGAAGAGCTGCGCCAGCGCGTGGCGCGCGGCATGATGAACGTGGCTCGCGAGGTTTATCGCCCGTTCCTGGCGCGTTGCCTCAACGCCAACATGGCCGTGTCAGCCCTGTTCGCCGTGGCGCTGTTTGTGAGCCTTGCGCTGTACGGCGGCGGCTGGTTGCGTTCGGGCTTCTTTCCCTCGATCAACGCGGACTTCGCCGAGGCCGAGATTACCCTGCCGGAGGGCGGCCCCTTCGCGGATTCGGAGCGCGTCATGGAGCAGGTGGTGGGTGCGGCCATGCAGATCAAGCAGGAGTACAACAGCGACCCGCGCTTTGATGGTGAGGAGGCGCTGGGCCACGTCTTCGCCTCCGCCCGCGGCAACACCGTGCGCGGCTGGATCCAGGCGCGTTCCTCCGATGTCGATGTGAAGGTGTTGACCGAGCGCTGGCGCGAGGCGATCGGCGATGTCGGGCCGGTGGAAAACTATCGCCTGGACTACACGCTGACCGATACCGGCAGCCCCATCACCCTGGTACTCGCCTCGGCGTCCCTGGATGACCTGCGCGAGGTATCGAGCGAGTTGCGCACGGTGCTGGAGAGCTTCCCCGGCGTGTACAACGTCAACGACACCCTGCAGTCGCCGCGGGATGAGATCGAGCTGGGCCTGAAGCCGGCGGCGGAAAACCTGTCGATTTCGCTGGCGGAGCTGGCGCGGCAGGTGCGCGAGGCCTTCTACGGTGCGGAGGCGCAGCGTATTCCGCGCACCAAGGAGGACGTGCGCGTCATGGTGCGCTACCCCGAGTCGGAGCGCTTGAGCGTGGACGATCTCGACGCGATGCGCGTGCGCACGCCGATGGGCGACGAGGTGCCCTTCGATACCGTTGCGGAAGTGCGTTACCGGCCCGGCTACGTGACCATCGACCGCCTGGACCGCAAGCGCACCCTGACGATCACCGCCGATATCGTACGCGGCGTCGCCGACCCGCGCGCCGTGGTGAATGCCATCACCAACAAGCACCTGCCCGAGCTGAAACAGCGCTACCCCGGCCTCAGCATGGCGCTGGACGGCGAGCTGCAGGAGGAGGGCGAGTTCCTGCGCGCCATGCTGACCTACCTGGGCCTGTCCATGCTCATTGTCTACGGTTTGATGGCCGTGGCTTTCCGCTCCTATTTCCAGCCCGTGCTGGTGCTGACCGCGGTGCCGTTCGGCATCATGGGCGCGATTTTTGGCCATGCCATGCTGAACTGGGAGATCAGTATGTTTTCGCTGCTCGGCGTCATCGCCGCCGCCGGCGTTGTGGTCAACGACAACCTGGTGTTGATCGATCGCATCAACCAGCTGCGCGCCGGCGGGCACAGCCTGGTGGAAGCCCTGCTGCAGGGCGGAGAGGACCGCTTCCGCCCGATCATCCTGACGTCCCTGACCACCTTTGTGGGGCTGCTGCCGATCATGTTCGAGACCAGCATCCAGGCCCAGTTCATGATTCCCATGGTGATCTCGCTCGCCTTCGGCGTACTGCTGGCGACGGGTGTCACCCTGCTGCTGGTGCCCTGTCTGTACCTGCTCGGCGCGCAGATCTCGGTGCGCGTACTGCACCGGCAGCAGCCGCTGCCGGATGTCATCGACGGGCTGTAGCCGGCGGCCGCCAGGCCGCTAAGCCAGAGTCAGCAGCGCACGTGAAACGAAAACGCCCGCATGATAGCGGGCGTTGCGGGTGCTGCGTTGTGGCCCCGGGGTCAGCCGCCTTGCGGCCCGGCCGCCACGATGACGTCGGAGACGTCGAACCTGGTAATGTTCTCGGCAAACAGCGCGGCGAGCTTGCCCGCCTGTTCGTCGTAGGCAGCGTCGTCACCCCAGCCCGCCTTCGGGTCCACGTACTGGCTGTCCACGCCCGGAATCCAGGTGGGGAAGTCGAGGTTGAGAATGTCCAGGTGCTCGGTCGGAACATTCAGCAGCGCGCCGCTCTGGCAGGCATGCACGACCGCGCGGGTGACCGGTATCGGGAAGCGCGAGCCGGTGCCGCCCGCTGCCCCGGAACCGCCGGTCCAGCCGGTGTTCACCAGGTACACCTGGCTGCCGAAGTCCTCGATCCGCTTCATGAGCAGTTCCGCGTAGTCCCCCGCCGGTCGCGGCATGAAGGGCGCACCGAAACAGGTGGAGAATGTCGGGTTGATGCCGGCCTCGGCTCCCAGCTCGGTGGAGCCGACGCGGGCGGTATAACCGCTGAGGAAGTGGTAGGCCGCCGCCTCCTTGGACAGGATGGCAACCGG
>JAWVYG010000261.1:0-5083 GCA_033722815.1 Halioglobus sp. | reverse complement strand
CATGAATCCCTGCCCCTGCGGCTACCTGGGAGACCCGGACCGGGCCTGTCGCTGTTCGCCCGAGCAGGTGCAGCGCTACCGCGGCCGCATCTCGGGGCCGCTGCTGGATCGCATCGACATGCAGGTGCAGGTGTCGCGCCTGCCGCCGCGGCACCTGCTCAATCCCGGCCAGCCGGGCGAATCCTCCGCATGCGTGCGCGCCCGCGTTGTCGCATGCCACGCACTGCAGCTGCGCCGCCAGGGCTGCAGTAACGCCGCGCTGGCGCCGGAAGCGCTGCTGGCGCACTGCGCCCTGGGCGGCGCGGAGAACACTTTCCTTGAGAAGGCCGCGGGCGCCCTGCAGCTGTCCGGCAGGAGCCTGCACCGCGCGCTGCGCGTGGCGCGCACGGTCGCGGACCTGGAGGGGGCCGACCGGGTGACGACACGCCACCTGCAGGAGGCGCTCGCGAACCGGACCGATGCAGCCCCACATTGACAAGCCCGCGTGGCTTAACCTACTTTAAAAGGCGCCCCCTCTGATCCATGCAGGATACAACCATGAAGAAGAACCTCCCGCTGTTTGGTGCTGCACTGCTGCTTGCCGTGCAGAATGCCCACGCCGGCATCATCGCCATACCGCCCAGTACCGCCGCCGTGCCCATCGATTCCCCCTGGGTCATCCTGGGGCTTGCAGTCTCGCTGGCGGTCATTGGTGGCCGGATCCTGCACAACCGCAAGAAGTAACGCGGCTGGTTCGCGGCTACGCCGCGCCCGCTGACTGCCCGCATGCTCGAGTACCTGGAACAGCACGAGAGTGAGGTGCTGTTCGGGGCGCTGGTGATCGCCTTCTGCGTCATCGCCCTGGCCGAACAGTTTTTCCCCCGGCGCCCGGGCAACCCCAATCTTGGCTTCCGCTGGGCGAACAACATCGGCCTGGCGGCGGTCACCACCGCCTTCAATCGCTTCGTCTACCTGGCGACCGGCCTCGGCACCACCCACTGGGTCAACGAGCAGGGCAGCGGCCTGATCCCCTGGCTGGACGCCCCCTGGGCCGTCAGCTTCATGCTGCTGCTGCTGATCCTGGCCTTCGGCGACTATGTCACCCATCGGCTGATGCATGTCGTGCCCGTGCTCTGGCGCCTGCACGCCGTGCACCACAGCGACACCGAGTTCGACCTCACCACCACCTACCGCAACCACCCCTTCGCCGCGCTGGTGTTGCTGTTGCTGCGCCTGCCGCTCATCGCACTGCTCGCGGCGCCCGTGGCCATGCTGCTGGTGTACGAGGTGTTACGCCTCGCGCAGGACCTGTGGAGCCACAGCAATACCCGCATCCCGGAGCGGGTCGATCGCTACCTGCGCTGGTTCCTGGTAACACCGGACTTCCACCGCGTGCATCACAGCAGCGACCGACAGTACACCGACAGCAATTTTTCCAGCACCCTACCCTGGTTCGATTACCTGTTCGGCAGTTACCGCCGCCTTCCAGCCACAACACAACGGGACATGGAAATCGGGCTGGAGAGCTTCCGCGAGCGACGCAACTCCCGGCTGGACCAACTGCTTTTGATGCCACTGGTGGGCGACTTCGCGCGAGAGCGCTCCGACCGACGCCGAACCCGGGCCCAGCCCCAGTCCTAGCGTCCCGAGCGCCGGAGCGAGGCACACAGAGCTGACGCGCCCGTGTATGCGAGTATTCACTACGCCGCCGAAACAAGATCGCCCGGGCTCACTGGCGGGTCACCCTTACCCCTGATCCAGGGCGGTCCAGGCCGCCGGGTAACGCGGCACATGGCGGCGACAGCGTTGGGTCGACACAGCCGCTTTGATTTCCCCGAGCAGCGGCACACAGGTCGCAAGCCCACTGTCCAGGCCCGCCAGCCCATCTTTTATGTAAGTACTCACTTGCATTTCAGGCCAATATTGGCGTGGCAGGACGCCGTAACTGACCGCTCACCCACTCCGTTTGGCCGGCGCGTGGCTCGCTGCAGGCAGGTGCGGGAAGTCAATACTGAAATGTAAATATGGAATGTATTTCCTTGATAAATATTTCCAGTGATTATATCTGTGCAATGCGTTCTAATGGCCCCATGAACATGCAACTTGTCTCCAGCACCGTGAATACCAGCAACCCATCGCACCATGCGCGGGGCGCCGAGCGGCGTCGCCATACCCGCATCGAGGTGGTCAAGGCCATCTTCCTCCAGGCGCTGCCGCGGGGCATCGGCAGGGCCGCCGAGGGCCCCGTGATCAAATGTGAAACCGTGGACGTGTCCATCAAGGGACTGCGCCTGCTGGTGCCGGAGCCCATCGCCATCGGCACCCGCGTGCAGCTCGCCGTGCCCGACGAGAACTGGGTGGAGAACCTGGAACTGGTCGGCGAGGCGCGCTGGCTGCAGGAGGCCGACGACGGCCGCGGCTACTGGCTGGGCCTGGAGCTGCAGGACACGAACCGCGACAACATGGAAAAGTGGTTCAAGATCGTCAGCAAGCTGCAAAACCGCAAGGGCTGACACGCCGCGCCCGCCCGCACCCATCGCGGGCGTTTCCCGCCCCACAGGGCGGCACCACCCTCCCCGCCACCGAGGCGGTCGACCGCCGGCGCAGGCCGACACGAATGCGCGCCTCCACCCCGTCCGGGTCCCGCCGGTGCCGTACCGGGCCAACACGCGCGATCGGCGCTACTGTGTAGAAAGATATTTACACTGCCGCACAGCAATGCAATAATCGCCTACATACTAATAGTTGTTAGTTTGGACGCTTTCACTGGAGCCCAGCCATGAGCCAATGCCCATTCGCCAACCTGTTGGACCCGGACACCTATGCCGACGGCATGCCCTACCAGGCCCTGCACGAGATTCGCGAGGCCGGGCCCGTGGTGAAGATGGAAGACCCGCTCACCGGCATCCCCTACTGGGCGGTGACCCGGATCGAGGAGATGGACTACATCTCCAAGAACCCGGCCCTCTTCTCCTCGGCCGCGCGCAGCGCCTTCCCCATGGAGATGGACGAGGGCACCCTGGACATGCAACGCAGCACCATCATCAACATGGATCCCCCCCTTCACCAGAAGGTGCGTCGCATCGTGCGCAATGCCTTCACGCCCAGGCGCGTGGAATCCTACGGGCCGAGTTTTCGCGAGCACGCCCGACGCATCGTCGACGCCGTGGCGAGCCGGGGCGAATGCGAGTTCGTCGAGGAGGTCGCCGCCGAGTTGCCGCTGATCGCCATCCTCGAGTTGCTCGGCGTGCCGCTGGAGGACCGCAAGAAGTTCTTCGACTGGACCAATACCATGATCTTCGCCGACGACCCGGACATGTCGACCTCGGAGGAGGAAGGCCAGCTGGCCGCCATAGAAGTCATCGCCTACGCCATGGGGCTCGCGGCGAAGCACCGCGAAGAGCCGATGGACAATATCACCGGGGCGCTGCTGGACGCGGAGCTCAACGGCGAGCCCATCTCCGAGGAGATGTTCGGCTGGATGTTCATCCTGATCCTGGTGGGCGGCAATGAATCAACCCGCACGGTGATCGCCCAGGGCATGCGGCTGCTGATGGAGAACCCGGACCAGTTGCAGTACCTGGTCGACAACCCGGACAAGATCGGCAACGCCTGCGAGGAGATCCTGCGCTACAACACCGCCTTCATCTCCATGCGCCGCACGGCGATGGAGGACTGCGAGGTCGGGGGTGCGCAAATCAAGAAGGGCGACAAGGTCGTGCTGCACTACCACGCCGCCAACCACGACGAGAAGGTGTTCGGCGATGACGCCATGACCTTCGACGTGACGCGCGCCGAGCGCATGCCGGACCTGTACAACCAGCTGCGCTCCTTCGGTATCGGCCAGCACTTTTGCATCGGCACCCACCTGGCGCGGCTGGAGCTGAACATCATGTTCGAGGAAATCATCCCGCGGCTGCGCAACCCGAAATTCAAGGACGACCCGAAGTTCGTGCGCTCGTTCTTCGTCAACGCGATGAAAGAGATGAACATCACCTTCGACGCCGAGAAAGCCGACGCCGCCTAGGCCGGCCGGACGGCGCCGCGGGGGGTCAGCACGGTTGCACAGTCACCGGCCAGGTCATTCCTTGAGCCTGACGTGCAGCTGGCCGTCTTCGATCTGCACCAGGCCGACACCGGCGGAGAATGCACTCCAGAAACCGGGATCGGCGCCAAACTGCTCGACCAGGTCCACGTTCTTCAGGTTGCCCAGCCAGGCGTTGGGCACCGGCACGCCCATCACGCTGACGCCGCGCAACTTCACTACCGGACGTTCGTTGGCATAGGCCAGTTCCAGGCCGGCGGTGACGCGCAATGTCTTGCCGCCCATAACGGGCATGTCCGGGTCGACGGGTATGAGCATCTTGGCGCTGGCGAGGTTGGACGACAGATCGATCGCGAAGCGCTTCGCCAGGTCCGAATTACCGGCGATGATCGCGTTGAGCTCCTTTTCGCTCATGCGGATATCGCGCTTGTCCGCCGACTCCCGATAGCGGGTGGGCACCAGCCGGCCCTCGGCGTCGAAGCTGTCGACATCCGCGTCAGCGGCGGGTTTCCGGTCGGCGTTGGGCAGCAGGTCCAGCGGGTTCAGCCCGAGCACGCGCAACTTGGAATCCAGCGTCGCCTGCTCGCTGGCCGACAGCGTCACGGGTTCGAAGTCGGGCGGGTTCAGGTAGGTGCGGTAAAACCAGAAGCAGGCCCCGAGCGTCAGCAGCACCGCAACCAGCACGATCAGCGCGACCTGCGAACCGGAGAAGCCCTTGCGTGGAACCGCCGTTTCTACTGCTTCAGACATAGCGCCTACCTCTTCATCGAATGGGCCGGACCCGGCGAACGCCCGGCGCGCGAGCGCGGGCACGACACTATAGCCCACGGTTCGCAACAGTCTGAATATCGCTTTGTAAAAGCGCCTTTACACATTTGCCGCGCGAGCGTACATAAGACAGCGCAGCAACCCCTCAGTTCACGCGCCTTCTGCACGGCAAGTTGCGACGGGTAGTTGTTACGGGGGGCGACAGTGTCGGACAATGCCCGCGCAGACCGAAGACACCGGAGAGCCGCCGCTTTGCTTGCTTACGCCAACCACCGCACCACACGCCGCCTG
>JAWVYG010000260.1:0-5086 GCA_033722815.1 Halioglobus sp. | reverse complement strand
CACTACGCCTACGCCTTCGTACTGATGATGCGCGCCGCGGGGCTGCCGGCCAGGGTGGTTGCGGGCTACCAGGGCGGGGAGGTCAATCCCGTCAACAAGACGGTCATCGTGCACCAGTTCGACGCCCACGCCTGGGCCGAGGTATGGCTGCCGCAGGAGGGTTGGCGCCGGGTCGATCCGACCGCCGCGGTATCGCCGCTGCGCATCGAGGGCGGCCTCGAGCAGGCCATGCTGGAGGAGGGCAGCTTCCTCTCCGAATCGCCCCTGTCCGCGGTGCGTTACCGCAAGATCGCGCTGATCAATATGCTGCGCCTGCGCTACGACGCGCTGACCTATCGCTGGCAGAGCTGGGTGGTCAGCTTCGACAACCAGCGGCAGCTCGATCTGCTGCACAACCTGTTCGGCGAGATCAGCGCCAGGGTGTTCATCGCGGTCTTCCTGGGCACGTGGGCGATCGTGTTGATACCGGTGGCTATCGGCCTGCTGCGGCGCGGCGCGGTACACCCGCTGCGGCCGGTTGATGCGCACTATCTCGCCTTCTGTCGCCGCCTCGAGGCTGTCGGCATCGTGCGCCAGGCGGGTGAGACACCGGCGCAGTTCGCACTGCGTGTACGCGGCGTGCGGCCCGACCTGGCCGCGCAGATGGCGCACATAACCGACCTTTACAACCGCCAGAGCTACCTGCCCCCGGGCGCCGTGACCGGCGATACGGCGGACGAACTCGAACGCGCTGTGAAGGCTTTCAGGCCGCGGCGAGGCGGCGCGGCAAGGTCTCTGCAGCCCGCACCCGGCGGCGCCTGAGGTGCAGGCTCAGCGGTCGGTTCGGGGCAGCAGCGGCCGACGCACGAATGGCCACAGCAGCTCCTCGGCCCAGGGCAGGCGCGGCGATATCGGCAGGCCGAATTTTTCCTGGCGCCGCACCGGCAGTTTCGCCGTGCCGAACAGGATGTCGTAGAAGAACAGCGTCACCGCGTAGTTGCCGTTCGGGTGTGCCTGCTCCGAGCCCCAGGCGTGGTGGGCCTGGTGCGCATCCGGCAGGGTGATGATGCGCTCCACAATCCGCCACAGCGGTTCGGAGCGCGGATACCGTTCCCGCAGCGCCAGGTCCCAGCGAAAGCTCAGGTGCGTGCCGACATTGACCAGGTAGGTGATCATGGCGGCGGCGAGGAACGCCTCCATCTGGCCCAGGTAGAAGGCGGCGGCGCCGATCCAGGTCTGCGGCACGATCATGGGCCACAGCAGGTTATAGCGGTAGATCAGGGTGGCGTTCATATCCATCCCCGAGTGGTGGGTGCGGTGCAGCTTCCACAGCCAGCGCCACTCGTGGGCAAGGCGGTGCACCCAGTAGTGGGCCAGCTCGTTCAGCGGAAAGACGATGGCGAAGGCCAGCAGGGGCGAGACGTCCGCGAGGGCGCCGGCCCGCGTCGGGAAGAGCTCCCGCATGATAAAGCCCCCGATCGACGCCACGACCACCCCGGTCAGTATGGGCTGGGTGAAGAATGCCGCGAGGTTGAACAGCAGGTCCTGCTTCGGGCGGTGTGAGCGCTGGATGCGGCCCGCCAGGAACTCCGCGGCCATCGCGAGGAAAAAGGCCGTGATCATAACGGCCATGAATACGGTGCGGCTGTCGTCCATGGTTCTATCCTGCCCTCAGTACGCGGGATAGACCATGGCCACAGCGGCCAGGTTCAGGCGCTCAGTTCGGTGATTTCCACCGCTGCGATGCGCTTGCCTTCCTCCGCCTTCTTCTGGAACTCGATGACCTTGTCGAAGTTCATGTAGCGGTAGATATCATCCGCCATGGAGTCGATGTTGCGCGCGTACTCCATGTATTCCTCCGGCGTGGGCAACTTGCCCAGCACCGCGCCCACCGCCGCCAGCTCCGCGGACGTCAGGTAGACGTTCGCGCCGTCGCCGAGGCGGTTGGGGAAGTTGCGGGTAGACGTGGACAGGACCGTCGAGTTCGCCGCAACGCGGGCCTGGTTGCCCATGCACAGGGAGCAGCCGGGCATCTCGGTGCGCGCCCCGGCGCGGCCGAAGATGTTGTAGTAGCCCTCTTCCATCAGCTGGTGCTCGTCCATGCGTGTAGGCGGCACGATCCACATACGTGTGGAGATGCCGCCCTTGTGCTGCTCGAGCAGTTTCCCCGCGGCGCGGAAGTGGCCGATGTTGGTCATGCAGCTGCCGATGAACACCTCGTCCACCTTGTCGCCGGCAACCTCGGACAGCAGGCGTGCGTCGTCCGGGTCGTTCGGTGCGCATACCACGGGTTCGGTGACATCCGCCAGGTCGATCTCGATCACCGCGGTGTACTCGGCGTCGGGGTCGGCGCGCATCAGCGTCGGGTTCTCGAGCCACTCCTCCATCTTGCGCGCGCGGCGCTCCAGGGTGCGCGCGTCGCCGTAGCCTTCCGCGATCATCGAACGCAGCAGCACGATGTTGGAATTCAGGTACTCGATCACCGACTCCTCGGACAGGTCGATGGTACAGCCGGCGCAGGAGCGCTCGGCCGAGGCATCGGACAGTTCGAAGGCCTGCTCGACCGTCAGGTTCGGCAGCCCCTCGATCTCGAGGATGCGCCCGGAGAAGATGTTCTTCTTGCCCTTCTTCTCGACGGTCAGCAGGCCCTGCTGGATCGCGTAGTAGGGGATGGCGTGCACCAGGTCGCGCAGGGTAATGCCGGGCTGCATCTCACCGGTGAAGCGCACCAGTACCGATTCCGGCATGTCCAGGGGCATGACGCCGGTCGCCGCGGCGAAGGCCACGAGCCCGGAGCCGGCGGGGAAGGAGATGCCCATGGGGAAACGCGTGTGGGAGTCGCCCCCGGTGCCCACGGTATCCGGCAGCAGCATGCGGTTCAGCCAGGAGTGGATGATGCCGTCGCCCGGGCGCAGGGAGACGCCGCCGCGGGTCATGATGAAGTCCGGCAGCGTGTGCTGGGTGTCGATGTCCACCGGCTTGGGGTAGGCCGCCGTGTGGCAGAAGGACTGCATGGTCAGGTCGGCCGAGAAACCCAGGCAGGCCAGGTCCTTCAGCTCGTCCCGGGTCATCGGGCCGGTGGTGTCCTGCGAACCCACCGTCGTCATGCGCGGCTCGCAGTAGGTGCCGGGGCGCACGCCGTCGACGCCGCAGGCCTTGCCGACCATCTTCTGCGCCAGGGTGTAGCCCTTGCCGCTGTCTTCGGGCTGCTCGGGCTTGCGGAACAGTTCCGATTCGCCCAGGCCCAGCTTTTCCCGCGCCCGCGCGGTGAGGCCGCGGCCGATGATCAGGTTGATGCGACCGCCGGCGCGGACCTCGTCCAGCAGTACCTCGGACTTCAGTTCGAACTCGGATAGCAGCTCGCCGCTCTCGGACAGGATCTTGCCGTCGTAGGGCCGGATCTCGATGACGTCGCCCATCCCCAGGTTGTCGACCGGCGCCTCGAACACCAGCGCCCCGGCGTCTTCCATAGTGTTGTAGAAAATCGGCGCGACCTTGCCGCCGATGCAGATGCCGCCGCTCTTCTTGTTCGGCACGCCCTCGATCTCGTCGCCGAAGAACCACAGCACGGAGTTGGTGGCGGATTTGCGCGAGGAGCCGGTGCCGACCACGTCGCCGACGAAGGCGACCGGCAGGCCCTTGGCCTGGATCTCCTCGACCTGTTTCATCGGGCCGGTAACGCCGTGTTCTTCCGGGGTCAGGCCGTCGCGGGTCATCTTGTACATCGCCAGCGCGTGCAGCGGAATGTCCGGGCGCGACCAGGCGTCGGGCGCGGGGGAGAGGTCGTCGGTATTGGTCTCGCCGGTCACCTTGAACACGGCCACCTTGATAGATTCCGGTACTTCCGGCACGTCGGTGAACCACTCGCCGTCCGCCCAGGACTGCAGCAGCGCCTTGGCGTTGGCGCTGCCGTTGTCGGCCAGCTCGGCGACGTCGTGGAAGGCCTCGAACATGAGCAGTGTCTGTTTCAACTGGTCCGCGGCCAACGAGCCCAGCTCGGCGTCATCGAGCAGCGAGATCAGCGTCTCGATGTTGTAGCCGCCCAGCATCTTGCCCAGCAGTCGCACCGCCAGCTCGCGGTCGATGATGGGGGAGGTGGCCTCGCCCTTGACGATGGCCGACAGGAAGCCGGCCTTGACGTAGGCGGCCTCGTCGACGCCCGGTGGCACCCGGGTGCTGATCAGGTCGAGCAGGAACGCCTCCTCACCGGCGGGCGGGTCCTTCAGCAATTCCACCAGGCCCGCCACCTGTTCGGGATCCAGCGGCTTGGGGGGGATATTCAGGGCGGCCCGTTCGGCCACGTGTTCGCGGTAGGCTTCTAGCACGGTGGAGCTCCTTTGCTGTTCGGGGGCGCCTCCGGCGTCTCCCGGGGCGCGTGAAAAGTCGCTTGAAATCAGGCTGCGAAGTATATCCCAGCGGCCAATTAAGATAAATGAATCAAGCCCTTATATCGTGCATTCACCGGGTCGATAACGTACACTCGCGGGCTCGGCTGTCACCTTCGGCAAAGCGCGGCTACATGCTCGACCCCCAGGTAAAAACCCCCTGCATCGGCGTCTGTTCCACGGGCATCGGCGACAGCGTGTGTCGCGGCTGCAAGCGCTTCTGCCACGAGGTCATCGACTGGAACAGCTATACGCCGCAGCAGAAGAGGGTAGTGGACCAGCGCCTTGCGGGCTTCCTCTCGCAGTGCGTGAGCAACAAACTGCAGGTGACCGATGCGGCGCTGCTGAAGTGGCAGCTGGAGGTGCAGCAGGTACGGCACATGCCACACCACGACGAGTACTGCTGGGTGTTCAGCCTGCTGAAGGCCGGCGCCGGCCAGATCCGCGACAGCCGCGACTACGGCTTCGAGGTGGATCTGCGCTACCGCGACCTGCCGCGGAGTGAGCTGCGCGAGATGATCGACCAGGAATTCTACATCCTGTCCGAGGCGCACTACGCGCGCTACATGCGCACGCCCGATCTGTTCGCCCGGGAGGGCAGTTGATGGCGTCGTCGGTCGACCTCGGTCCGATACGCGAGTTCCTGCCGTGCGCGACACCGCGGGGCTGGGTCGATGCGGCCCTGGCAAACCCGGATATCCTGCTGGTCGACCACGCCAACT
>JAWVYG010000259.1:0-5091 GCA_033722815.1 Halioglobus sp. | reverse complement strand
GGCCTGGATATGCCCTCCGCGATGAAGTCGGCATTCCACCACTACGCGGAACTGTTTCTCGCGATGGACGATCCCTACCTGCGGGCTCGCCACGAGGATATCCGCCATCTTGGCAATCGCCTCTACGGGACCTGGAGTGGGTCTCGCAACAACGGCCGGCAGGAGCTCCCGGACGGGCCCCTGGTCCTGGTGGGCGGCGAGGTCAGCGTGTCCGATATCGCCGCGGTACCGCGGGAGCGACTCGCCGCAATCGCCTGCGTCCGCGGTTCGGCGTTGTCGCACACTGCCGTGCTGGCCAACGCTTTGGGCATACCCTCTGTCATGGGTCTGGGCGAGGTGAGGGGCCTTCGAGACGGCGAGTCCGTACTCGTGGACGGCGATACAGGCCGGGTGTTCCCGGATCCCGATCCGGCCCTGCTCGCGACGTATCGTGAGAATGCCGCAAACGAGGAGGCTTTACAGGGCCGGTTGCAGGAATTGCGGAACGAGCCCGCTTTGACGCGGGACGGCGAGCGCGTACTGCTCTACGCAAACAGCGGCCTGTTATCGGATATCAGTCCGGGACTGGTTAGCGGCGCCGAAGGCCTGGGACTGTATCGCACCGAGATCCCCTTCATGCTGGGTGACACCTTTCCCTCCGAAGAGGAGCAGTTCGAGATATACCGCCAGGTGTGCGAGGCCTATAGGGACAAGCCGGTGCATATGCGCATACTGGACATCGGCGGGGACAAGCCGCTGCCCTATTTCCCCCTGGTGGAGGAAAACCCCGCCCTGGGATGGCGTGGCATTCGCTTCTGCCTGGATAACGCCTCGTTGCTGATGACGCAGGTGCGCGCCATGCTGCGGGCCGGGGCGGGCACTGGCAACCTGCGTGTATTGCTGCCCATGGTGAGCTCCACCGGCGAGCTGCAGCGTTTCCATGCGCTGCTGGACGATGCGCTGGCGCAGCTCGCCGCGGAAGACATCGTAGTGAACAGGCCCGAGGTGGGCATCATGGTGGAAGTGCCGGCCGCGATCTCCCAGCTGGCGCAGTGGCGCGGGTATATCGATTTCGTATCCATCGGTTCCAACGACCTGGGCCAGTATCTCGTCGCGGCGGACCGCAATAATCCGCGCGTATCCGAGGTCTGTGACCGGTTGCACCCGGCCGTGCTGCGGGAAATCGAGCGGATTATCGTGACGGCGCGCGAGCTGAACCTGCCGGCCAGCCTCTGCGGTGAAATGTCCTCGGATCCGGCTGCGGTCGTGCTATTGTTGGGGATGGGCCTGCGCTGCATGAGCCTGAGTGCGGCGCGCCTGCCCATGATAAAGTGGCTGGTTCGCGCGGCACGCGCTGACGACGCGGCGGCCCTGTGGGCCAGCGCGAAGACACTGCCCGATGCGGCGGGCATACGCCATACTACCGCAGAGTACCTGGCAGGCCTCAACCTGGCCGGATTGCCCTTTGAAACCTGAGGAACAACGCTCATGAAACTCGCTATCCTCTCCTGCAGCCCTAAGGCCTACAGCACCCGCCGCCTGAAGGAAGCGGCCGAGCAGCGCGGGCACAAGGCCAAGGTGCTTAACACGCTGAAATTCGCCATCGACCTGGAAGAGGGCTCGCCTGACCTGTACTTCCGCCAGAAGCACCTGAGTACGTACGACGCGGTGCTGCCGCGGATCGGCGCCTCCATTACCTACTATGGCACCGCCGTGGTGCGGCAGTTCCAGGAGATGGACGTGTTCTGCGCCAACACCGCTCACGGCATCACCAACTCCCGCGACAAGCTGCGCAGTCTGCAGATCCTGAGCCGGCACCACGTGGGTATCCCGCGGACCACGTTCGTGCGCGACAAGAAAGACGTGCTGCCGGCCATCGAGCGTGTCGGCGGCGCCCCGGTGATCATCAAGCTGATCGAGGGCACACAGGGAATCGGCGTGCTGCTGGCCGAGTCGGTGAAGCAGGCCGAGTCCATCATCGAACTGCTGCAGAGCCAGAAGCAGAACGTGCTCATCCAGAAGTTCGTGGCCGAGAGCAAGGGCAAGGACGTGCGCGCGTTCGTCGTCGGCGACCAGGTGGTCGCGGCGATGCGCCGGGTCGCCCAGGGCCAGGAGTTCCGCAGCAACGTGCACCGCGGCGGGATTGCCGAGCCCATCGAACTGGACGAGCGCTACCGCGAGACCGCCGTGCGCTGCTCGCAGATACTGGGGCTGCGCGTGGCGGGCGTCGATATGCTGGAAGGCAAGGATGGCCCGCAGGTGATGGAGGTGAATTCGTCCCCGGGCCTGGAGGGTATCGAGGCCTGTACGGAACTGGACATCGCCGGCGCCATCATCGATTACATCGCAGCGCAGGTGGATTTCCCCGAGATCGACGTGCGCCAGCGGCTCACGGTGAGCAAGGGCTATGGCGTTTCGGAGATCTATGTGCCGGAAGGGTCGAAATTCATCGGCCAGACGATCGTCGAGACCGACCTGGCGGAGAACGATATCAACGTGCTGACCCTGTACCGTGGCGCGAAGGTCATTCCCAACCCGCGCGGCAGCAGGGTGCTGGAGCCGGGCGACAAACTGCTGTGCTTCGGCAAGCTCGAATCGATGCGCGGCATGATCCCCGCCAGGACGCGCCGCAAGCGCCGCCCCGCGGTGCAGGACCTGGACCCTGCTATCGTGGAAGAATTGCATGCGTCCGAATGAGGTCGCCAACCGGATGAGTGAAAAGGACACGCTGGGCTGGCGCGAATGGGTCGCGTTTCCCGAACTCGGGATAGGGCAGGTCAAGGCCAAGGTCGACACCGGCGCGCGAACCAGTTGTCTGCATGCGTTCTTTGTTGAGCCTTTCGAGCGTGGCGGGCAGCACTGGGTGCGCTTCGACATCCACCCCGAGCAGAACAATAACGACGAGGTGTTGCGCTGTGAGGCGCCGCTGCTCGATCGCCGCGTCGTGCGCGACTCGGGCGGTCATGAGGAGCTGCGCTACGTGATAGAGACAGTACTCAAGATAGGGGCTGACAGTATTCGCTCGCAGGTGACCTTGACCGACCGCGATACCATGAAGTTCAGGGTATTGCTCGGCCGCAGTGCGATACGCGGCCGCTATGTCGTGGATCCGGCCCGCTCGTACCTGCAGGGCAGGCGTAAGCGCCGTCGCAGGCCCGCGGTCGCCTAGCCGATGGTTCGCCCAAACTTCAACCGTGAGTCGATGATCGGTGCGATGGGGTGGTCGCACAGGTGTCTGGTATGAAGGCGAGCCTGCCGAGCATCACGATAGGCGGCGAGTCGGTCCCGCCGGGCAGTCGCACCATCATCGATGTGCCCGTCGCGCCGATGTACACCCACGACGACCTGTCGCTCACGGTGCAGGCGATACGCGGCAGGCGCGCGGGCCCGACCCTATTCATCAGCGCCGCTATACACGGCGACGAGATCAACGGCGTGGAGATCATCCGCCGCCTGTTGCAGCACCGGGCATTGAAGAACCTGCGCGGCACGCTGCTGGCCATCCCCATCGTCAATGTCTATGGCTTCCTCAACCATACGCGCTACCTGCCCGACGGCCGCGACCTGAACCGCTCTTTCCCTGGCTCTGCCAAGGGCTCGCTCACAGGGCGCGTGGCGCATACCTTTGTCGAGGAAATCGTGAGCAAGTGCAGCCACGGCATCGACCTGCATACCGGGTCGCGCCATCGCAGTAACTTTCCGCAGATACGCGCCGACCTCGATGACCCGCAGGTGCTGGCCATGACGGAGGCGTTCGGCGTCCCGCTGGCGATCGATGCAAAAATCCGCGACGGCTCGCTGCGCCAGTGTGCGGGCGACGCAGGCATCCCGGTTATCCTCTACGAGGCCGGCGAGGCCCTGCGTTTCGAGGAGCTGCACATCCGAGCGGGTGTGAATGGCATTATCAACGTCATGCGCAGCATTGGGATGCTGCCGCCTTCGCGCTCGAAGAAGCAGCCGCGGTCGCCCATCATCAGTAGCGATACCAGCTGGGTGCGCGCACCGGAGAGCGGCGTCTTGCGCACCTTCGTACCGCTGGGCGACAAGGTTGAAAAGGCGCAGGTGCTGGGCATCGTCGCGGATCCCCTCGGTACCACCGAGTCCGCAATCTATGCGCCGGACGACGGGGTGGTAATCGGCCGCACCAACCTGCCACTGGTGTACGAGGGCGATGCCACCTACCACCTCGCTTACTACCGGCGCAAGGTGGCGACGGTGGAGAAGCGCATCGAAAAATTCCAGGACGAGCACCTGCCGGAGGAGTCGGCGGATCCAGCCGTGCCCGATTCGGAGGCCCCGATTACCTGACCCTCGTGTCAGTCCCTGGGTCGGGAATGCAGCTCCTCGCCGGCGCGGCGATACCACAACTGCAGCCCGTCCCAGATTTCACGCGCCGTCTCGGCGTACCAGAACAGCTCCCGGTCCTCCGGGTCGATGACCCCCTCGGCCACCAGGAAATCCATGTCCACGGCCCTGCGCCAGAACTCCCGGCCAACGAGGACTACCGGGAGCGGCCTGATCTTGCGGGTCTGTATCAGCGTGAGCGTCTCGAACAGTTCATCGAGCGTGCCGTAGCCGCCGGGAAACGCCACGAGCGCCCGTGCGCGCAGCATGAAGTGCAACTTGCGCAGGGCGAAGTAGTGGAACTGGAAGCACAGCTCGGGCGTGACATAGGGATTGGGGAACTGCTCGTGGGGCAATGAGATATTCAGGCCGATGGTCTTGGCGCCCGCAGTCGAGGCGCCGCGGTTGGCCGCCTCCATGATGCCGGGGCCGCCCCCTGTCATGACGACCAAACGCGAATCCTCTGGCCCCGCTCCCGCCGCGCCGACAAGACCGGCGAATTCGTTTGCCACGGCGTAGTAGCGGCTTTTCTGCAGCAGCGATCTTGCGACTGACAGCTCCGCGGTAAGGGTTTTGTCTTGCGGGTTTTCGTCCAGCCTGTGTTCCAGAGCTGTTACTCGCTGCCGCGCAGACTCAGGTTCGGGGATGCGGGTACTGCCGAAGACGACGATCGTCGCCTCGATGCCCGCATCGCGCATGGACATTTCCGGTTTCAGGTAGTCGAGTTGCAGCCTGACTCCCCGTGCTGCATCGCTCTTGAGGAACGTG